>JAAYWE010000238.1 GCA_012516755.1 Treponema sp. | reverse complement strand
GGCCGCAAGTTGAAGCTCTCGCTTGTGGTGGATGTTCTCGGCAAGCGCCATCATCTCGCGACGCTCGGACGCATTCCTTGGAACGCTCAAGCCCAGCGCCTCCAAGCGCCGCCTGCCTTCGTACACAATATCCAGGTAAAGATAGCTCCTCTTTTGTCTCACTTTAACACCCATGTTTTGCCTTTATTGGCAGGTTCTTTGGTATACATAGGGTCTACGTTTCTTCTACAGGTGGATTACAAAATGAAGTAAAAAAAACAATAGAGTAAGAAGAGGAATTAGCAGAATTCGTAAATGTTTTTGCAGTAAAGGAGTTTAGACTGTTTTTTGCTTTATTTTCAACTCATTGATTTCTGCCCAAAAGCTGGAGGTGGGGGGAATTGAACCCCCGTCCCCATGCGTGCGCTGCACGCGTCTACAGGTTTATCTGGTCAATGCATTGTCGGAAGCCGGGGCGCAGACCAGCACGCTGTCGGCTTCTTATTCCGGTTTGATGTCCCTCATAGGCACCGAACCACCAGTGAGGTAAGCTCCCTAATGTCACAGACATCCATAGCGTCGGAAGCTGTCCGCTATGGCGTCCGTCGCTCACTGCTTATGCAGCGAGAGCGAGAGCGCCGTTTTTGTTGGCACTTAAAGGTTTTGCCACGTTAAGGAGAGTGGCTACTCCACCTGCAGCGCACATCACAAACCGCATAGGTCGAAACCAGTGCACCCCCAAAATTATGCTTGTTATAAGAATAAAGGAATTCTGTTATAGAATCAAGCGCCTTGCCGTAATGCTTGATTCTATTCGAGATTTGGTAACAACTCCTTGAGAGTTTTGAGGTCTTCAGCTTTCAGTTTTATCGATGGCAATATCGGGTAATGCCTTTTCAATGATGCCGCCGCCAAGCACCAGGCCTTCCTCGGAATAAAGCACCGCAGATTGACCAGGCGCAACCGCTCGTTGAGGAACCATAAATTCTATGCGCGCACTTCCTGTCTTATCGACCTCCGCGGTAGCTTCTGCGGGTTTATGATTTTGCCTGATTTTTACTCTGCAGACGATGGGCTGTCCGAAAGACTGTGGATTGTGCAGTCTAAAGGGTTTCGCGATCAGTCCGGATGAAAAAAGCCCCTTTCCATTTCCGACAATAACGCGATTTTGTTCTACATCCAGACCAAGCACGTAAAGGGGTTCTGCACCCAAAGAAATTCCAATGCCACGTCTCTGGCCAATGGTGTAGAATGGTAATCCTCGATGTCGACCAAGTATGTTGCCTTTCAAATCCACAATGTCGCCAGGCATTGGTTTTTCGTTTTCAAAAAGAGGAGAATAATTCCCTCCGCTAATAAAATCTTGGCTTTCGGATTTTTCTGCTGCTTCCAATCCATAGAAATGCGCCGCTTGACGTGTTTCTTTCTTTGTCATCTCGCCGAGTGGGAATATAATGTAGGATAAGCGCGCGGAATCCAGACCATATAGGAAATAGCTCTGATCTTTATCGACATCTCGAGCAACTCTTATATATGTCAGGCCATTAATTGTGCTCTTTCTTGCGTAGTGTCCTGTGGCAAACATATCGAATAGTATGCCAGATTGTCTTGCTTTATCGATCAAGAATCCAAACTTTAGATCGCGATTGCAGACTATACAAGGATTGGGCGTTCTGCCTGCAAGGTATTCTTTACGAAAGTATTCTAGCACGTGTAGTTCATACTCGTCGGCGAGATCTATTACATGGTAAGGGATGCCCAAGTTTGCGCACAAACGCTGGCATGCATCGATATCCTCTTCTTCGCTGGGGCCAAAACACGAATGCTTGAGATTTTCTTGTATTTTATATGCACCTTTCCATATTTTCATGGTAAGGCCAATTACCTTGTATCCTTGTTCTTTTAACAGGCATGCGGCCAGAGAGGAGTCCACTCCACCCGAAAGACCGACTGCGATAGTTATATCCTGATTCATAGCGAGCGTACTTTACTAGGAATAGGTTTTTTTTTCCAGCATCACCATTTGTAGCTAAGATTCAAATGTGTGCATTTTTCTTGGAGTTTATACTTGCTTTGTTGTCCATATGCAGGGTAAAGTACCTGCATGCAGGATGTTTTCATAGGTTTTACTTCCATTACATGGAAAATGCTGGTGATGTATGGCATAGGTGGTATTCTCATCTGGCTTGCAATTAAGAAGCAGTATGAGCCAATGCTTCTGCTTCCTATTGGTTTTGGGTCTATACTTGTAAATTTGCCACTTTCGATTGCATGGGAGCATGATGGAATACCTGGATTTCTTCGGATTCTTTACGAGGCAGGAATTGCGAATGAATTATTTCCTATTCTCATCTTTATCGCTGTTGGAGCGATGATTGATTTTGGTCCTCTTTTTAGAAATCCTCTCATGATATTCTTTGGAGCGGCTGCGCAGTTTGGAATATTTGCGACAATGATAGTTGCTACGCTCCTGGGTTTCGATCTAAAGACTGCAGCCTCTATTGGCATTATAGGTGCGGCCGATGGGCCGACCGCCATCTATGTGGCCAATAAATTCGCAAAGGACTATCTAGCGCCTATATCGGTAGCTGCATATTCATATATGTCTCTGGTGCCTATTATCCAGCCGCCGGTAATAAGGCTTTTGACAACAAAGCAGGAACGATCTATACATATGCCACTGCATGAAAAGCAATCACCCCAATGGCTCAAGATTCTTTTTCCAATTGTAGTGACCATGACCTCAGGTATCGTTGCTCCGATCTCCGTACCACTTGTAGGTTCGCTTATGTTTGGGAATTTGATCCGAGAGTCGGGTGTGGTAGAACGACTTTCTCAGGTCGCGCAGAATGAGCTAGCTTACCTGGTGACGCTGCTATTAGGCATTTGTATCGGAGGCTCCATGTCGGCTGAAAAATTCCTGAATGTTGATACTCTTCTCATCTTGGCGATGGGGCTTGTTGCTTTTATATTCGATACTGCAGGCGGAGTGCTTTTTGCAAAACTCGTAAATCTGTTCCTTTCGAAAGAGAAGAAAATCAATCCAATGATAGGGGCTTGTGGCATTTCGGCTTTTCCAATGTCAGCACGAGTAATTCAAAAGATGGCTAATGATGAAGAAAGAGGAAACATAATCCTTATGCAGGCTATAGGCGCAAATGTATCGGGTCAACTTGGTTCGATCATAGCTGGTGGGTTGGTACTTGCGCTTGTGCCTCTAATCATAGGGTAGGAGTTCTAGAATGGAATTTATTGACAATATTCGAAATGCAGGTACTACAATACAGGCAATAGCTGTTTCTATCGGAGGGCTTCTTGGTGTTTTTGCTACACTTGCATTTTTCTTTTTGATGATCTTGTTGGCGGATCGCTTCAGCAAGAATCGATGAAGACAAAAGATAGCAGGGCAATTCTTCTAAAAAGTCGATTTCTTAGATGCCTCTTCGGCTTGGGGTGACTATCAGTTGGCTTTTACCCATCGAGCAAGCTCCCGGCCTTTCTCTTTTAAAAGCTCACCTGTGGCTTCATCTGGAGCTCCTGGCCATTCTACTGCTTCGATACAACTCCACTTGAGGGATTCAAGCTTCGCTTCGAATTCCTTTTT
>JAAYWE010000237.1 GCA_012516755.1 Treponema sp. | reverse complement strand
GAAAGCCTTTTTAAATATCTCTCAGCACTCGAGCTCGATATTGTACTGCGACCACGAAAAGAGGCTTATAACCATATGTTGGAAGAGGCTAGAATTGCTATCAGCGACTCGCAAAAACCCGAGAATGTGGGAGAATAGGCATGGCACGTTCATCTGCACCTAGAAGCCTTAGTGTATGGCTCAATGGTGAAAAAGTGGGCAGATGGAGCATTAGCACTGCGGGCAAACATGAATTCTGCTATGATGATGCATATATCTCTCGCACCGATGCATGTCCTATTTCGCTTTCCTTGCCGCTTGTCTCCTCTGGATTTATTTATTCAGGTGAAAAAGTAGAGGCCTTCTTTGATAATCTTCTGCCAGAAAATTCAGAAATTCGGCAGAGAATTAGAAATAGGTTTGGTGTTAAATCTACCTCCGCATTCGATCTCCTTGCTGAAATCGGGAGGGACTGTGTGGGCGCTCTGCAGCTTCTGCAAGAAGACAGTCAGCCAGAAGAAATTCGCAAAATCACTGGCCAGATTGTAAGCGATAATGAGGTCGCCGAGATTTTGAGAGGTATAACAGGTGCTGGTATTCGTGCTGTATTTCCTGATGAGGTCTTTCGAATCTCTATTGCTGGAGCGCAAGAAAAAACAGCTTTACTCTTTCATGATGGCGCATGGTTGATTCCGATAGGTTCTACTCCAACGACTCATATCCTCAAGCTACCCTTAGGAAGAATTGGTCGCATGGGAATCGATATGAGTAGATCCGTGGAAAATGAATGGCTTTGTTCCCAAATCGCTCAAAAGCTTGATATCAAAACTGCGCCTTCAAAAATTTCGACCTTTGATGGAATCAAGGTGCTTGTTGTTGAGCGATTTGATAGAGTAATTTCTTCGGAAGGCAATTGGATTATACGTCTTCCACAAGAGGATTTCTGTCAAATAACAGCAACGCCTTCCGAGCGAAAGTACGAAGCCGATGGCGGTCCAGGCATACGAAGCATTATGGATATATTGCTTGGGGCAGTCGACCCTCTCGGAGATCGCAGGACTTTTATCAAATCGCAAATACTTTTTTGGTTGCTTGCGGCACCCGATGGGCATGCGAAAAACTTCAGCATATTCTTAGAGGGAAAAGGTCATTTTCGACTAACGCCAATCTATGACATCATGTCTGCTTATCCAGTCATGGGACACAGAAAAGATGCGATTCCCAGAGATAAGCTTAAGCTCGCTATGGCGTTTGAAGGCAAGAATCGACATTATGAATGGCATATGATCGTGGCTCGTCATATCCGCGACACAGCAAAGCGATGTGGATTTGAGCACGAAGTCGAGGGTATCATTGGAGAGTTTGTTGATCGCATTCCGCATGTAATATCGGAAATCTCCGCAGAGCTTCCAAGCGATTTTCCCGATTCGATAGCTACTCCCATATTGGTGGGAGTGGAGTCTACAGCACAGCGGCTTTCGGATGGGATCTCTTAGTAGCCAAATCAAAGCTTCATAACGCTACGCCAAGACTGGCAAAACCATAGTCGAGCGCTTTTTGCTCCTGTATTGTCATAAAAGCGGATAAACCATACTATTGCATTCTATGAAACTGCTCTCTACCTCCGAGGCCGACCTCATTGTTGCTGCCCAGGCGCTTAGAGAAGGAAAGCTTGTCGCTTTTCCTACAGAAACGGTCTATGGGCTTGGGGCAAATGCATTCGATGAGCGCGCAGTTGCGCGTGTTTTCGAGGCAAAGGCGCGGCCGACCTTCGATCCTCTTATTGTGCACATTGCGCGGCTCGAGGATATATTGATTTTAGCCGAGGAAGTGCCTGAAAACGCTTGGACGCTCGCTCGATGTCTCTGGCCAGGGCCTCTTACTATCATTCTTCCAAAGCGCCGCGAGGTGCCGGACATAGTTACTGCTGGGCTTTCCACCGTTGCGGTGCGCTTTCCAAGCCATCCGGTTGCGCGGCGGATCATCGAGTTGGCACAAATACCGATAGCAGCGCCGAGTGCCAATCCTTTCGGATATCTTTCGCCCACCACTGCCGCGCATGTAATAGCAATGTTGGGCGAGCGCATCGATTATTTAGTCGATGGCGGGCCATGCGATGTAGGTGTTGAATCCACGGTGGTAGATCTGACAGGTGAGCGCGCCGCGCTCTTGAGGCCAGGCGGTATGCCGCTCGAGCGCATCGAGGAGTTGATCGGGCTGGTGGATATTCCAGGACAAGTGGATATTCCAGGACATGGTGAGCTTTCCGCCGATGAATGCTTGAATGGCGCTAAAGCACAGGGCATGCTTCGATCTAAACGAGGGTTGGAGCGCGCCGAAACAAAGGGCCTGTCCTATCCTCTCAAAAGCCCGGGCCAGGGCTTAAGCCACTATGCCCCCTCGACACCTCTCTTTCTCTTCGATGAAGGAAGTCTACCGGAGGCGGT
>JAAYWE010000236.1 GCA_012516755.1 Treponema sp. | reverse complement strand
TTACATATAATTGCTATTCCCACTTTACATCCAGAGTCATCCCGGCATTCTCATATCATGAAGCGCTGCGATCGCTCCAGTCGCAATAATTGGAAGACTCGGTTCTCTATTTCAAATGCTCTTCGAGCCAATCCTTCACATCCTGATGGACCTCATCGCGGTTGATCTCGTTGAGCACCTCATGCCTTGCCCCAGGATATAAGATCATTTTTACATCCTTGATCCCCAGATCTTTATACCTCTGAACCAGTGCCTTTACGCCGTCATTCGCCCCAATAGGGTCCTTTTCTCCCGCAATAACAAGAATGGGCAGGTTCTTTGGGATAAGTGCCTGATTGCTCGGGTCATAAAACTCCCATATTCCTCGAGCCATATCCAGCATCATACCATTAGAGAAAGAGAAACCACACCAAGGGTCATCGATGTACTTTTGAACTTCCGCCTCATCGCGGCTAAGCCAATCAAAGGGGGTCTTCACAGGTTCAAAAGCTGCATTGAGACTTTCGAATAGGCCTGGGCCTTCAGGGTATTTGTCCCTTAGCTCACCTGCGGCGGCTTGCTCCAGCGCCGACCCTGCCTCCTTAGGAATGAATGCCAGACCAGTCGTTCCGGAGAGTATCGCACCTTTTAGCTCGCTGCCCCATAATTCTATGAACCTCTGTGCTATGAATGAGCCCATGCTGTGACCAAAGAAGAAAAGCGGTAAATCGGGATTCTCCTTTTTGATGATCTCTTTCAGCTGGTTCTCATCATTGACCATACCATTCCAACTGTCGATTCCTCCAATACCAGCCTTGGAGCGATCTTTGGCCGTCTTCCAATGACCACGATGATCATCCGCATATACCGCAAATCCAGCCTCGTTTAGGTATTTTGCAAATCGCTCATAGCGCAGGGCATGCTCCGCCATACCGTGTGCTACTTGCACCACCGCTTTGGGCTTCTGGCCATCTGGCAGCCACTCATAGACGAAAATCTCAAAACCATCGGGATCCGTAAATGTGAAAGTTCTAGTACTCATATACGACCTCCTTATATATGCATACAATTGCATGCATTGCATTTAAGCTCTAAAACACTGGCTACGCAAAGAACACGAATTTGGAATTATAATGACTTTCTCATTTCTTAGTTGACCCTAAGGCTGACTCATTTATTATATATCAGATCTTGACTCAATCAAGATATATCATAGACCTAGAAAATCGCTATACTACAGAATCCCGGGAGAGTCTTTTATACTTACCCTTCGCGCTTTAGATTTCAGACGGTGCTAGATATTGTCGCTTTTTCTTGTTCTTGGTCGAACGCTTTGCTCTGCTCCGCTGTGTTTAGAGCTAGCATTCAAGACTATGACCAACAAAAGCCAAAATATCGCGATTCGGATTCTGGTCTTGGATTTGGTCTTTTGCCTTTGGTCCTTTGCTATAATTATTTGCTTATTATATATGAATTTGCCCAGAGGGGGACTTGAACCCCCATGCTTTCGCACTAGAACCTGAATCTAGCGTGTCTGCCAATTCCACCATCTGGGCGGGTTTGCTGCTGCAATTTCGCATTGTAATTCAGTCGATACTCGCTTTCCGTTCTTAGGACTCAGCGATTGTACGGTTTTGTAATTGTGCAGCTCGACTAGCGCGGCTGTATTTATAACGCAGGCAATGGATTGATGTCAAGGGAAGACAAAGACATGCTGCCTGGCTACCTTCTCGATTGCCTTCTATTCCTTACTAAAGCTATTATTTGGCCCAGAACTTTCTATTTTGGGCAAAAAGCCATTCCCACATATCCCAATCATAATAAGCAAAAAGCCAACAATAATGCGGGGTGAAGCCAAATGTCCCTTTAGGATAAACGGTAAACCTAATATTTGTGTTACCAATTGCTTTGATAGCTTCCACCATAGAAATTCCCAACTTTATACTCACCAAATCATCATCTTCAGAATGAAAAGCCCAAATAGGCATATTTTTGATATTAGATACTCTAGAAATATAGTTATCAGGATCAGTTGGACCTTTGCCATTGTCAAAACCGCCACCAGCTAATGGAACGGCAGCAGCAAAAATATCACTATAATCCACAATTAGTTTATAAGTCCCAAAGCCACCTAATGATAGACCAGTAACATAGACACGGTCTTTATCAATGTCTGGAAATTCAGCAATTACTTGTTTGATAATATCGACCTCATTTGCGGCTATCTGTTCAAAAAAATGTGCTTCCTCTAATGGACATTGAATTGCAATAATGTAACAGGGATGTTTCTTTTGCCACCAATCATAGGCAATATTAGTGGCACCTTCTCCGGTTGTTATCCCTAGCTGTGCATTGTTATAATGTCCCCTTTGGCCTGCGCCATGTAGAAAAACTACAAGGGGGACCTTAGTATCATTACGATAGTACGCTCTATTGGGCTTGAATATCCGAAAATGTAGGTAAGAACCATTTCTGCCGTTGTATAATCTATAGCCAAAAGCATCAAAGCTGCAATGATCACCATACACTTCGAATTCTCTAATTGACATTGGATTTGTAGAGGAGAGTCGGTAATATTGCGCAAGAACGCCTCTTCTTACAAATCTGTCTATTCTTGCGTTTTTATTGCTGCTAATAGCATCCAATCCAGACCAATTGACGCCGTTGTCACTATATTCGAGAGCATAATTGTCGTTAACTTCTGTTGCTAGCACTGCCCATCTGGTTATGTAAAGAGGTTCTCCAAAATCAATGCTTATCCAACTAGGACCTGGTTCCGTAGCTTTCCATGCTGTTGGGCCGCAATAATCCTTATCCGTGGCCAGTATGGCATCTTGCTGATTGCTCGAAGCGGTTACTGTTATATAATCTGGATGTTTTTTTGTCCAATTTATGGTGCGTTCCATTTGTTTAGTTACAGTCCATTTGGGAACATCCACCACTTTATAATCAGACCCTGGCAAAACAGGCTTTGTAGCAAGCCAAGGCCCTTCAAAAGCTTCCACATCAATATTGACTGCGACTGATGCAAAAGCAGAAGGATAAGCTCTGTTGAGAGCAATGCATGCCGGTGCACCTGCTCCTTCTCCTACGCTCCATATTTTTGTTTCAGCTATGCTATACTTGCTTCTTAGAAAACTAACTAGCTCATTGATGATCTCTATATCATATCCAGATTTGGGTTTTTTTATTGCGGCAACAATAGTGAGCTCAATAGCTTGAGTAGAAGCTTTTGCAAATTCATATGCTACCTGTGCTAAGGAGTCATTATCCATTAGTATAATCGCTAAGCCGGCGGCCTTTGGTTCAATATCTTTTGCCTTGTTGGGAACGAAAAGGTAAAAATCCAATTCCCCAAAAGTCTCTTCTGTAAATATAGAAGGAGCCGTGATAGTTAGGTCACTTACTCTGATTACGGGATCTCTAATAGATTGATTTTTAGGCAAATCAGATAAGGAAGGTATGATACTGAATATCGGAAATAATCCAGACACTATTCTTTCTTTCATTTCCAGCCCCCTATAATGTCCAATTCGCCATCCAAGAGCTTTGTATCTTTGTTTCCATAATGCTAACACATGTAAATGCTCCCCTCAATAATCCATTTGATCCGTTCAAGAGATTGCAAAACACTGGCAAAATCGATTTTAAGCACTGTATATAGAAAGGGCGCCGCATGCGTGGCGCCCCTTCTTGATTGATTCACACTCCCTTATAAACTACTTTTCTTATGGCCTGACCTCAAGTACGAATTGCTTTACCCCATTCTGAATTTCGAATATATAGGAGGGCTTGTTGGTGGGTACTCCATCCTTCATGTCCCACTCATAGAGAAGTCCCTGAAAGCCTTTTACATTAGCGCAGTAATCCGCAATCTTCTTGCGCTCTTCCTTGAGCTTCTTTGGATCTCCAGTAACCCCGGTCTTTTCAATTGCTTCCTTGATCATATAGAGTGCATCATAGTAGTTCGGCGATAGGGAGAAGGGCATCTGGCCATTGTGGTCTTTCGCAAACGCTGCTTTAAATTTGTCCCAGCGAGGATTGGATACTTCCAAGTTGAGATAGTTATAGACCTGAACACCATTCAAATCTGCTCCGCCTGTAGAGTATAGCTGCGCATCATCAGCACTGGAGAAAACCAAAATATGGTTCATCTTTGTCCATCCACGGCTCTTTAGCTCTTTGATGATCTTCGCAGCTTTCTCCGCGTTGCATACGAGAATTATTCCGTCAGGTTTCTGATCAAGCGCTCTTACCACAAGTGGACCAAAGGTAACTGCATCTGTAGGAACCTCGATTGCTTTCAATTCCTTTATATTCAGGCCTGCAAGTGCTTTGCTGTGTGCTTCTGCCATGCCTGGCCAAGGCCCATATGGCTCAATAAACTGTACAACCTGCTTTAGATCGCTGAATTGCTTTGCCCATCCAATGACCAGTGCTGGCAGTCTATCCAATGTTGGAGGAAACCACGAAACAGTCCATGGGAAAAACTGTACGGCATATTCATAGGAAGTCGTCGCAGTTATGGACATCATCTGATTTTCTACTGCTATCGGCATGGCTGCCAAAATTACAGGCTCGGGAACAGGTCCCATGGCTACAAGGCTATCCTTTACAATGCGTGCCATCTCAACTGAACCTTTCTGTGGATCATTGCCTGTATCTACAGGAATGACCCTGACCGGTTTCCCAGCAATGCCACCTGCGGCATTTATTTCATTGGCTGCATAATTCGCTCCCCATTGTAAGAATTCACCAATTGCCGCAATAGGGCCGGTTAGACAATTGAGAAATGGAATCCTCCATTCGTTGACCACAACTTTTGTTTGGCTAAAGCCAAAACTCACAGCCACCAAAATTAGCAGCAATGCAACAATCTGCCTTTTCATTGCTCTTCCTCCTTACTATATATTTCCTTTGCTCGCTTGCGCGAAAAGGATAAACCCAAGGAATGAACGAATTTCCTGGTAATGAAGCCTTCTGGTTTCAATTCCAGAACAAGAATAAGAAGCAATCCATATATTACTATACGCCAAGATTGCACTTCTGTGGGGAAAAATAAGGGCAAGCCATAAAGAATTGGAGCTGTAATAAGCGGACCCCACTGAGTGGAATATCCGCCCACGAAAAGAACCGTCATAAAAATGCCTATCAAGGCAAAACCGAAAAAATCCAGGTGAAAGCTCCTATAGATAAAGCCATATAGAACGCCCACACCGCCTGCAAGCGTACAGCTGAACGTTTGAACCAGCATACCAAGCTTTTTGATATCTATTCCAAGAGAGGAAGCCAATTCTTTGTCTACAAAGACCGCAGAAGCTGCTCGTCCAATGCTGGAATGATCGAATCGATAGATAAGAAAGCCACAAAGAATAACAAGCCCATATAAGATACATAGGATTATCCACCGATGCGTCCCCGGGTTGCCACCTATGTTGGGAAGACCAAACATTCCCATTGTTCCGCCGATTATTGGCAAATTCTCCACAATTGTTCTTGTAATATAAATAGAAGTAAATCCTACGATAACAACGGAAAATGTTGGGGCATCACCAATGAATAGAGATACAATAAAACCTATAATACCCCCTACTGCAAAGCCTATTAGAAGAGCCCATATAAAGGGAACATGAGCATGCAAAACCAAATATCCGGCAAGATACCCAGAAATCATCATGTTTGCGATGGTAATAAAATGCAGCTGCGTGACCCTATATGGCACATATAGAGCCCAGCTCATCAATATATTCACTGCTGTGATCGAAAGAAAGTAATAGAGCGAAAGTGGCATGCTCTCCTCCTATACCTTAACGCCAAACAAGCCTCTCGGCTTGACTAGAATAATTACAAGCATGACTACAAATGCAATTGCATTCGACCAATTCCCCGAGACATATCCCTGGACAAGTGCTTCAAGAATACCGAGAGCTAATCCTACAACTAGACCTCCAACCAGATTGCCAAGGCCTGCGACTATAGATACTGCCAAGACCTTATGCGAAACCTGCTCTCCCAAACCCGGAGATGCAGAATGGAAAAGCATTATCAGTAGCACCGCTGTCAGCCCGCCCAAAGCCCCCGAGAGAGCATAACTTTGAAATCCCGTCTTTACCAAAGGAATGCCGACAAGTTTCGCACCGGCTGGGTCTTCTGCAATAGCTCTGAAAGCTCTTCCCATTTTGGTCTTATATAGCAGAATAAAGAAACCAACTACAACGATGATTCCGATGGATAATGCTAAGACCTGACCGGGCAGAATGCTAATCAACCCGACCCTGAACAAAGGCTTACTGCCAGTAATTTCTTCAGGAAATTGGATCGGGAGTCCATTATTGAAGGCATGCGAAAGAACATCGGTAATAATCCATCCTATGGCCATTGATAGAACCATTGTTGCGTTTATATCGACTTCTTCTCTGTTCTTCATGATTTTTTGAAAAAGCGGCGCACTGATAATGTTAAATAATATTGCAGAAGAGACTCCAGCTAGGATTCCAAAAAATACATTATTATTGGTTATCTTGAGTACCAGCCAGATAATGTACATACAAAACACAACAACTTGAGGATAGGAAAAATGAATGATCATCGCTACAAGAAGTAGAAGATTAAAAGCTGTTGCTAAAAGCATATATACGCTTCCAATGGAAAGACCATTCAATATTTGCGCAATAAAAACTTGCATATTCATGCTCCTAGATAGGCTGCTTTTACACCTGGATCATTTAAGAGCCGAGAAGAAGGACCTGAAAGAGAAATGGTACCTGTTTCAAGGACATATCCTCTGTGAGCACAATTGAGAGCTTTGAATGCATTCTGCTCAGCCAATAACACCGTATATCCTTCTCTATTCAAGGTGATGAGAATGTCAAAAATACTATTGACTATGATAGGTGCCAGCCCAAGCGATGGCTCATCTATCATTATCAATTTTGGATCTGACATCAGAGCTCTCGCAATTGCAAGCATCTGCCGCTCACCTCCCGAAAGTGTCCTTGCTATTTGATCTTTTCTTTTGTACAAAAAAGGAAACCATTCATAAACACGCGCAAGATTCTTATCTTTGTTTGCTAAGTTATGATGGGCTCCAAGCAATAGATTGTCCAATACCGACATCGAGGCGAATACTCCTCTTCCTTCGGGCACCAAACAAAGACCAGCCCTAACATTTCTATCTACAGAGGCCTTATCAATCCTTTTTCCTTCAAAAACAACTTTACCTGAACTCGGTGTTTTTACACCAAGTATAGATGACAGGAGTGTAGTTTTCCCCGCTCCATTAGCTCCAATCAAAACTACGATTTCCTGAGGATATACTTCTATGGAAATTTTCTTCAGAGCTTGTATATGTCCATATGATACTGAAATTTCCTCGACAGTGAGCATCGGAGCTTTTTCTCCGCTAACCAAGGTGCTATTTTGTTCCAAGGTATGCCTCCAAAACTCGAGGATCCTTTTGAATATTCTCTGGGATATCCTCAGCGATTTTTTGTCCAAAGCTGAGCACGGTGACAATTTCGGATAGATTCATTAGCATCCTTACCTCATGGCTCACTACCACGATTGTTATGCCCTTTTTTCGTATTTTCCTGATGATCTCTTCCATTTTTTCGATTTCAAGCGATCCCATTCCCGATGCCGGCTCATCGAGCAACAGCAATTGCGGTTCATTTATAAGAGCGCGTCCTATTTGGACAAGCTGTCGTTCTGTCCACACTAGATCGCTAGCCCATCTATGAATTGAATCAACAATTCCAACAAATTCGGCTATCCTTTCAGCCTTTTCTTTAATTTCCTTTTCTCTCTTGGATTGAGTAAAAGGCAACCGAATCATTGTATCCTTTAGGGATTTGGATAAAGGCTCTTGAAAACCGCACATTATATTCTCGAGCACTGTCAGATTCGAAACCAATTTGCCGGCTTGAAATGTCCGATGGATACCTTTATTCGCAATTATATTTGGCTTTAGGCCAGTAATGTCTTCGCCCTTGAAAATGACCTTTCCTTCATTAGGCTTAAGTATCCCTGTTATGCAATTGAAAAGAGTGGTCTTCCCGGAGCCATTTGGTCCGATTATTCCATGAATCTCTCCCTCTTTGATCTCAATGTCCACTTTATCTAATGCTTGCAAAGCGCCGAAACTCTTGGATAGGCCACTTATCTTCAGCATAAAGAATCCTTTAAAATAGAGATTTCTAGGGATTATCAGAGGATTTTGAAGCAAGAAATCGCGAAGCAGTCAATGCATAGATCTTGGCGCATTCATATGCCTCATCTATCTCAACATATTCATCGATCTGATGAGGTATATGCCGAGGCCCCGGACCATTGACGATACAAGGGATGTTTTTCCAGGCACTCAGGAATGTCCCGTCGGTTGCACCAGGGACTCCATTCCATATCGGATCTTTTCCTGTAACATCCTTATATGCTTGTGCTGAAACTGCCGCGATTGGCTCGTCTTTCGAAATGCTCACTACAGGTCGATCTTCGATGAATTCCAGTTCTGCCTTGAAATCGGGATCGCTACCTGAAAGTTCATCGAGAATACTCTGGAGTTTTGTCTTTACTGCATCATGGTTCTGTGCAGGTGTAGTTCGAATATCGACATACGCAATCGCCTCTGCTGGCATGACATTGAGCTGCGCAGGGCTTCCTGCTGGCGGAGACTGTATCACGGTAAAAGTTATCGATGGCAAACCCAGATATGGATCCACTCCACAGCGTATTTTCTCTTGTTTCTCATATTCCTCGAAGGCCAGAATAATCCGTGCCAGGCGAGTATTGGGATTGATACCTGCCAAGGGCATGGCTCCATGAGCCATCTTACCTTTGACTCTCACAATAGCCCGAATAGCACCTTTCATGCTTATGCATAAGTTATTCTCTTCTGGTTCTGGAATGAGGCAGGCATCTACATCATCTGCGTAACCATTTTTAATGAGATGCTTTATTCCAATCATCATGCCTTCTTCGTCGCACACAATGCCAAGGCGTAATTTTCCAATCCATGGCTGATCGGTGCGTCTAAAGCTCTTAGCGATGAGAAGAGCAATTGCATCGCCAGCTTTCATGTCGCAGGACCCGCGGCCGTATATTCTGCCATCTATTATCTCCGCCCCAAAAGGATCATACTTCCATGCTGCTTTGTCGCCCTCGCTGACTACATCCATGTGCCCTTCTATCATCAAACATGGACCTGGATGACCGGAATCAATAGTAAGAATAATATTCTCACGATTGGAAGCTACCTCGCAAATGATGGGCTCGATATCTAATTCGCGTCGAATCCAATCGATAATATAGCAGGCTACTTTGTGCTCGGTATTACCTGTTTCTGGGCGTATCACAGAATCTATTTGTACGAGATCTTGAATCAAAGAGATTAGCTCATTCTTGTTTATCGATTGAATAAATGTGGTTTCTCTGGCATTTAACATCATATGCTTCCTTTCCTGGCATGCAGCATATCGAGAGTTCGAACAATCCTTGTCAATGTTTCATTGACCGGTACTTCTATTCCAAGCTTGAGCGCTTCATTGACAATTGCACCGTTAATAAAATCGATCTCTGTAGGACGACTTTTTTGAAAATCCTGCAGCATAGAAGATGAATTAGATGCCGTACTCCGCGCCACTTCATATACCTGAGCCAGAGGATCATCATAGATAAGTTGTATGCCTTTCTTCTTAGCAACTAATAGAGCTTCTTTTACTAGATCTGCC
The DNA here is from genome assembly GCA_012516755.1 of Treponema sp. GTDB lineage: Bacteria > Spirochaetota > Spirochaetia > Treponematales > Rectinemataceae > Rectinema. Next base: position 5,881 of record JAAYWE010000236.1, on the reverse strand, counting down.
ATTACTTGCTTGATATCCTCGTATTCTAATAATTGGCCGTTCTTGACATTTAGAATGGCGGTTAATGCGTTGATGCCTACGTTGATTATAAGTTTGCTCCATACCAGGCTGGTCACTGTATCGCTTATATGAATCTCAAACCCTGCTCGGTCAAGAGCTGCCGCTAGATCTTTCAGTTTTGTCTCATCTCCATCGGCCATTGTAATATGGGTTGGGCCTTTTCCAGCATGCCGAATTTTCCCAGGTCCTAAGAAGGTCGCGCCTTGAGAAGTAACTCCAATTGCTGTCCGCTCTATTCCAAAATGCTCTAACAGAATAGCATCGTTTCCAAGCCCATTTTGTAAAGTCAACACGATCGTATGCGGAGCAGCATAAGATTTGAATTGATTGGCGACCGACTCTGTGTTTGTCGATTTGACGAAAATCAGAAATACATCGGAGTTCTTAACAGATTCAGGATCAGAGGATGCTTGTGGATGAGCGATCGTAATCTCGCCAGTCTCGGCATCCTCTATTGAAAGCCCTTGTGTGTTAACCGCATCTATATGTTCTCTATAGACATCATAGAGAACTACGTTCTCTCCCGCTAAAGCAAGCCGCCCTCCAAAGAGAGAACCCATGGCTCCTGAGCCAATGACAGAGATTTTCATGTCAATTCTCTAAAGCACTCAGAAAGAGCCTTTGCAGCAGAAGAAAGTTCTTCCGAAGAAATTACCAAAGGAGGCTGCAACCTTAAGACATTTGCAAAGGTGCCACCCAAGCCTATAAGAAATCCTTTCTCTCTCATAAGGGTTTTGATCTTGGCTGCTTCTTCCGCTGCAGGGGTTTTTCTTTTATCACGAACCAACTCTACGCCAATCATTAGCCCGGAGCCGCGAACATCTCCGATAAGCGATGTGGTTTTCTGTATCTCCTTTAATTCCTCCATGAAGATTCTACCCTTTTCCATAGCCTTTTCTGGAAGTTTCTCTCTCAGCATATAATTCAGATTTGCAATTCCGGCTGCACAAGAAACAGGGTTGCCTCCAAAAGTAGAGAGATGATCTCCTGGTCGGAAGGAATCGGCAATTTCAGGCCTTGCTATACATGCAGATAGAGGAAAGCCTGCCGCTATGCCTTTTGCCATGGTCATGATATCTGGTTCGACATCATAATGCTCGATCGCAAATAGCTTGCCGGAGCGACCAAAACCAGCTTGAACCTCGTCAAGGAACAGAAGGATACCATACTGATCCAGTATTTTCTTGATTTCCTTAAAAAACTCTTTTGGCGGAACTATTATGCCGCCTTCTCCCATAATTGTTTCCGCAACAAATGCCGCAACATTGTCACTGGTATCATATTGTATTGTACGCTCAAGATACTCTGCACAATACAAATCGCAAGAGGGATATGACAAGTTGAAAGCACATCGATAACAATATGGAGCTGGATTGAAGGCAACACCTGGAATATATGGTCCACCGCCCTTCTTCCTACCTTTATTCCCAGTTATAGACAATGTGGCCAAACTTCTTCCATGAAAGGAGCCATGCAGTGCAATGAATTCCTGCTTTTTCGTATATTGCTTGGCCATGCGCATCCCACACTCATTGGCCTCGGCTCCTCCATTGCCAAAAAAGGTCTTCTGCAATCTTCCAGGTGCTACTTCTGCGAGCTTTTCTGCAAAATCAGCAGCTGTCGGAGAATAATAAACATATGTACCACAATGAATTAGTTTATCAATCTGTGCTTTGGCTGCTTGTGCTACTTCGGGATTACAATGCCCCGCATTCACTACCGAAATACCTGAATATAGATCAGTATATACTCTGCCATCTTCGCTGGTTACTTTGCTGCCTGAAGCATTAGTAACAACAACAGGCTCAATTGCCTTAACGAAGGAAGTATTTACGTAATTCTTATACTTCTCCTCAGTGTTCATGTTTAGAGACCTCCTTTTATTTGGGCAAATATTATAAATTCAGACCAGAACTCCAATCATTCCTCAAGCACTGTCGAACCAAAAAAGATCATGCCTCTTATATAATTGATCTGCCTCCCTTTCTTATCAAGATTCCTTCGATCACAGTGATAAATATCGAACATTATGCATAATCTATCTTCATCGATAGTCTTAATATGTTACCATAGTTGATAGCAAAGTCAAGCTTTTATTTGGAAAAGATATAATGATTTACGGGAGTATTAAAATGGTTTTGCCATTGTATGGCTGGCTATTTCGATATATGATGAGGTATCTATTTCAACTAACGGAGGTCTAGCAATGGCGGAAGAAATGCAAAAGCTATCTATTCCTGATCTTGTCTCAATGAAGAGAGAAGGCAAGAAGATATCGATGATAACTGCATATTCATATCCTCAAGGGTTGCTTGTAGATGAAGCAGGCATAGATATTATTCTAGTTGGCGACAGCCTTGGTATGGTAGAACTTGGTTATAGTGGGACTACACCTGTGACCATGGAAGAGATGCTCGCTCATATCAAGCCGGTCACCAGAGCCGTAAAAAGGGCTCATGTGGTCGGAGACATGCCATTCATGTCATATAATGTCTCCATAGAACAGGCAATTACAAATGCAGGTATTCTATATAAAGAGGGAGCCTGCGATTCGATCAAGCTCGAAGGCGGACAGGAAATGGCAAAGACCATTGAGGCAATAATTCGCGCGGGTATTCCTACTTTTGGTCACATTGGGCTGACTCCTCAGACAGCAGGTATGCTCGGCGGCTTCAAAGTACAAGGCAAATCCCTTGATGCCGCAAAGAAACTGATCGATGATGCGATAGCAGTCGATGAGGCTGGCGCATTTGCAATAGTCCTGGAATCTATTCCTCGGCAACTAGCAAAAATCATCTCCCAAAAAGTGAAAGCAATAACCATAGGTATCGGTGCTGGCATGGAATGCGATGGCCAGGTGCTTGTCTTCCATGACATCCTGGGGCTCTTCAAGAGATTCACCCCGAAATTTGTCAAAGTGTATGCAAATGCATGGGATTACGAACTCAAAGCCATAAAAGATTTTATCGATGAGGTGAAAGAGCAAAAATTCCCAACCGATGAGTTCACCTACACAATGAAAGAAGATGTGCTCAATGAACTCAGCAAATATGCAGGAGTCTAAGCCCAAAGAGTGCTGTTTACAAGGAAATTGAGAATTGAGATATTTTGGAAATCAAAAATGCCTGTAGGGCTCACTGAACTCTGCAGGCATTTCTAAATTACAGACTGAAGGATTTTTGTCTTTTATTTCTTATCTGGAAAAGATATTGTTCCATCCCAACTGTTGACAACCTTGCCTTCTCTCGCTTCCTCTTCGGAGAACCAGTGAGAAGTGACACTTTTCAACTCCGTGTAGAATCTTACTCCATCTGTACCCATGGTATGGAGATCCCCAAAAAACGAATTCTTATGCCCGGTAAAACCAAATACACTCAAGGGTACTGGAATACCTACATTGATACCTACCTGACCTCCATGCGTCCTCTTAGCAAATTCCCTGGCATAATAGCCACTCTGTGTATATATCACCGAACCATTCCCAAATTCACTCGAGTTCATGAGCTCCAGGCCTTCCTCGAAATCCTTCACTCGCTTTACACAGAGTACCGGACCAAAAATCTCTTTCCATCCAACGCTCATCTCTGGTGTAACATGATCCAGAATAGTAGGCCCTAGATAAAAGCCATTCTCATAGCCTTCTATTACGATATTCCGACCATCCAGTACGAGCTCGGCTCCTTCCTCTATTCCTTTCTCTATCCATTTCACAATCGATGCCTTATGCTCCGCATTCACTACCGGCCCCATCTGGCTCGTCTTGTCGTACGCCGGCCCTACCTTGAGATCCTTCGATTGCTCCTTGAGAAGCCCTACTAGCTCGTCCGCTATCTCTTCCTCCACCACTATCACTGGTAAGGCCATACAACGCTCACCCGCACAGCCAAATGCCGAATTGATGATCCCTCGAGCCGTCCTCTCTAAGGCAGCATCCTTCAATACCAGAGCATGGTTCTTTGCCTCGGTAAGGCATTGCACTCGCTTCCCATTAGCCGCCGCTACTTCGTAGATATGCCTGCCCACACTCGTGGAACCTACAAAGCTGATCCCTTTTACATCGGGATGGCGCAAGAATATCTCTGATTCATTCCTAGAGCACGTAATTAGGTTCAGTACTCCTGGCGGCAGCCCTGCTTCCGCCCAGAGCTCCATTATCCTCATAGAAGTCTCGGGACAGAAACTCGCTGCCTTGATGATCATCGTGTTGCCAGTCGCGATGCATAAGGGAGCCATCCAGCCCATAGGTATCATTGCAGGAAAATTCCAGGGCGCTATGCCTGCAAATACCCCAATGCTCTCCATATACTGTGTTGTGTCATATCCCACCGAACAATTCATGAGCGCAGGCCCTTTCATTAAATGCGTTATACCGCAAGCAAACTCCACAACCTCTGTCACTTTAAGGACATCGCCCATAGCTTCGTCGAGTACCTTCCCGTTCTCTTTTGCTACCATGAGCGTAAGCTCATCAAGATGCTTGTCCAGCAGCGCCTTCATCCTAAAAAGCACCTGTACTCGTTTGTTTGGCGGCGTGTTCGACCACGCAGGATAGGCCTTCTTTGCTGAGGCAATGGTGGCCTCTACTTCTTCGGATGTACATTTCGGCGCTCTCGCGATCACTTCCCCGGTCGAAGGATCATAGCAATCCATATATTTATCTGTGGTAGATCTCTGCCATCCGCCATCTATCCAATATTGAAGTTCTTTTATCTCGGGCATGCCTCTTTACTCCTTTCTGCTTGTATTCTTGTAACAGACCATACTATTGTCAGTCTGATATAGATAGATATCGAATGTCAATGCTTAGTTATTATTGGTTTTATAATTGGTTTTTGTTGCTTCCTTGCTTAAAATTTAATCTGGCTTAATCTGACTTAATCTGGCTCAATCTGTTTCGATCTGGCTCGACCATTTGGAGATTCTTGTATTATCTTCCGAAGATGTTTCATTTATTGATACTATCGTTTCGTAACTTGCAGGATGAATGATCTCGGTTTACAATATGGAGACGCGGAAAGGTCATCATAAAATTTGTCTTGATTTATAGACTCAGCGAGGTCAATTATTAGAGAAGATAGCCTGAGAGTAATGGCACGATGAGTCGCTCACTAAGCCGCGCGCGCGGCACAGCGAGGAGTTTTGCATGAAATTATCTCAATGGAATGGCGATTTTGGGGGTATCGACTATGTATCGCTCATAGTTATCGATATCGACGGACGGATGAGAGCAGTGAGTCTTCCATCTTCATTTGCTGATGAGGCGGTGCTCAAAAAGGGGATAGGATTCGATGCCTCTAATTTTGGGTATGCAAAAGTGCATGCATCGGACATGGTAGCCGTGCCCGATATGGATACTGCCTTTATCGAACAGAAGGGAGAGTTCGATATTCTCCACGTATTCTGCGATGTACGTACAACGGAAGGCGAATTGTTCGAGCAGTATCCGCGTTCGGTAATAAGGGCCGCTCATTCGGCTCTGATGGAATCTGGAATAGGCGATGATATCAAAATGCTTGTGGAGCTGGAGTTCTATGTTTTCGAAGAAGTGCGCTATTCGACAGCCACAGATCATTCCTATTATTTTGTCGGGAGTTCGGAGGGTATAGGCGAAGACTATAGAGATGCGCCATGGATTAGGCTTTCTCAAGGATACCATCGTATGGCTCCTGAGGATCGATACCAGCTTTTGCGAAATCGTGCGGTAAAGACAATGATCGATGTCGGCATTCCTGTCAAATACCATCACCACGAAGTGGTTGCTGCGCAACTCGAGATCGAGCTGGATTTTATTTCGATGCTGAAGGCAGGAGATGCCGTATCC
>JAAYWE010000235.1 GCA_012516755.1 Treponema sp. | reverse complement strand
TTCTTATGTCTCTAGGCAAGCGTTTTGAAGAAGATGCACATCTTCTGGGGCTCGAACTGCAATATGGTTTTGGGCATTTTGGTTCCGCTTTATCGAAAGAAGAGCCCAATGACCTTCCAGGCGTAAGAATGAATCGTCCGCTATTCGAGCGCGCTGTCGAAAACCTCATATCCAATGCATTTCGCTTTACGGGAGCCGGTGGCCATGTGGAACTTGCTTTGGATATGAAGAATGGCCAACCAGTATTGATAGTAACTGATAGCGGACCTGGAATTTCGAAAGATGATCTGCCATACATCTTCGACGCATTCTATCGAGGAACACATTCTAGAAAAGAGGCGGGTCATGGTTTTGGTCTTACGATTGTAAAATCCGTTGTCGATCTTCATGGTTGGAGCATAGAGGCTCGCAATAAGAAGAGCCCGGCTCAGAGCCAGGGCGAAAACCACGCGCAAGAAGGGGGCAAGGACCAGGGCTTGGTTATCGAGATTGTCATGAAGCCAGCACCGGCGGCGCACGATTAGCTCTTGAAGCTTCTGATATTCCTTGAGCAAGAGTATCAAGGCTTTTTGACACCGGCCATACGCTCTGCGGTAGACCAAAGACCAAGGGCTGGATTTGGAACAAAAAAGTATTCCTCGCCATCCACAGTGCTATACAAGCCTGCGCCCGCGAGCCTGCCCTCGGGCAGATAACGAGATTTGGCCTTTTCGAGGTCCATATAGCGATAGCCGACAGATTCTATTTCTTCTCTGGTCATGGCTGGGCCAGGGGCGTAGCTTATAGTGAAGCGGCCTTCGCTGGATCCATGAATTAGATGGGCAGCGGCCGAAAGGTTTTGAGAGAGGGCAGGCTCGCGGGCTACAAGACCTTGAATCTCGGCTGAAGGCCTATAGCCAAAGCTTCGTATTACGGCATCGATTTGGGCATCTTCTCCGAAGCTGCGAAGTCCGGGCGCAAGAATTATGAGCTCGCTGTCATCGGCCATGGCCATCCTTAGGCGATAGATCGATTTGTTTCCAAGCCATGTACTACGATATTCGCTGGGGTCTAGCCAGACCACCGCTTTTCTAAGCGGTTTATCGAAAAGCGCTATGTTAATTTCCGCGGATAGGGCACAGGCTTCTTCGAAGCATTTTCTATCGTATCCAGCAAAATATCCTTGCTGCATAAGTGAGCCGTCTCCTGCGGTTCCTATAACAGTGAGAATCCAGACAATTGCAGGCAATCTAGTCTTAGAAAGATCTAAAGCGTCATCGAAGAGATTTCTAACCGGTGTATCTATACGCCCCATTATGCTCTCCATTCCACAGGTAGCGCCTAGATAGTGGCTCTTATCGATTGCTTCCTTTCCTCCGGTACCTACAAAAATGTTCTTCGCATGATTGGCCATTCCAGCGACCTCATGAGGTACAACCTGTCCTATCGAGAAAACGAGGTCTATATCCCCAAAAGCAAGAATTTTATTTGTCTGAATGGGGTAGTAATATCTGACCTTGCCGCCAGAAATCTCTGCAACGCGCTCTTCTGGTATCGTACCGAGCTCGACTACATCCTTTCGCCAATCATGGACTCGGAATAGCGTTCTTGGGCAAAGAGGGTACATCTGAGCAATCTCATTTTCTGTCATGGGTGCGTGAGTACCTATGGCTGGCAAGACAGCCGCCACCCGAGAACCAAGCTGTTCGACCAATAGGTCGGTTATCAAGCCCGCCCGAGAGTGAAATCTCGTGATATCAGGGGGAATTATCAAGATTTTGCTTGCATCGAGCGCACCTGATTCTTTTATAGTTCTATCGACTAATTGTTCGAGTTCTAATCGGCCAATGCCAGATTCTCGCCTTTTTTCGGCTATATTCATCATGTTCATAATGATTGTTCCGTCCTTCAAAAAGAGCTTGCGTTCCTTTCTTTCAAGCGACATTATATAGAAAACATCTCGGGAGGGACATATGCTGCAACTTTCTCGCTTTTCGATAGGCACAGGCGACCGGTTTGGTCGCGAAGGAGAGGCTCAGATAGGTGCTTTCAAGGACATGCGAGCCAAAGGAGGAGAAGCCGACATTGTTTGGAACAAGAGTAATCGCGAACATGTACTGATAGGCTCGACGCCTGCCGATCAAGAGAAGGCTGCATCGGAATCGATCAAAAAAACAGGTTGGGACGGAAGGTGGTTCGTAGATGCGGATCATATAACAATGAAGACTGTCGATTGGTTTCTGCCATATTGCAATTTCTTTACCATCGATGTGGCAGAGAGCATAGGACAGAATGCTTCATTGGAATCGCGCTCATGTTTTTTGGATCGAGCGGCTTTTCTGCTGGAAGATAGCTCAGTTCCTGTCCGAGTTGAGCATGCTGATCTAGAGAGCGTAGCGGATAAATTCTTAGCGGCCGTCGAAGAAGCAGGAAAAACTTACCGACATATCGCCGAACATAAACCTGAAGGTTCTTTTGTTGTGGAACTATCTATGGACGAAACTGATAAACCGCAGACTGCAGCACAAATTGCCGCAATTCTTGTTGCAGTGGATGCCGAAAAAATACCGATCTCGACTCTTGCTCCTCGCTTTCCGGGCAAATTCCTAAAGGGCGTCGATTATATCGGAGATGCGACAGAATTCTTCCATGCTTTCGAAGACGAAGCTAAAGTCCTTTTATGGGCTTCCGAATATCTTAATCTTCCGAAAGGCCTAAAGCTGTCAGTTCATTCTGGCAGTGATAAGTTCAAACTTTACAAGGGAATCCATGATATAACTGCAAGGCTTGAAGTGGGTGTTCATCTCAAGACCGCAGGCACTACCTGGCTCGAAGAGATTGTTGGCCTTGCCGAAGCAGGAGGCAAAGGCCTTTCGGTTGCAAAGAGCGTATATGAGCAGGCCTATCTTCGAATTGAAGAACTTACGGCTCCCTATGCCAATGTCGTCGAAATCGATGCCCAGATGCTACCCAGCCCCAAAATGGTGGCCGGTTGGGATTCGGATACTTTTGTTGCTGCTTTGCGTCATGAGCCAAATTCATCGACGATGCAGCCTAGCATGAGACAACTTATGCATGTGGGATTCAAAATCGCAGCCGAAATGGGTAGAGAATATCTGGATGCTCTCGAAGAATGCCGCGAATCTGTTTCTCGCAACGTAAGGTATAATCTATATGCACGTCATCTCGCGCCGATCATCTTCGGCTGATTTTCCTTCGAAGGGCGGGCTTGGCTTTCATCGCCCTGGCATTATGGGAAAGATCCTCATATGCTTTGGGATCATCATTATCTTTTTTCTGGTGCTTGCGCTTGTCATGCAGAATGAATCGATGAATCTATCGCGCGAATATAGCAAGAATCTTTCAAATTATCTGCTTGTGCATAGATTCAGGCTCAATCTAAACTCATTTCATGCTCAGGCGGATCGATATCTTCGTGAACCAGCTTCGGTAGAAATCAACTCTATCTATGATGGTATATTGCTCTTGAATTCACAGTATGTCGAGCTTCTTCCAATTGCAGATATTTCGATATATGTTGAGTTCGAGGTGCGGGCAACCGGCTATGGTCTAGATGCCTATTTCCCTTTAGTCTCACGGGCAGTTGGGCTGAGAGCCGGGAATTCGCCAGACTATTATCAGGTCTTTGTCAATGCAAGCCGGATTCATGGTTATATAGATATATATCTCAACAGAATGCTCTCCGAGCTTATGAAAAATGGCGAAGAGACCTATGTCAGTCTCTCACATAAGGCGGAGATCCTGAATCGGACTATTTTCTTCTCCATGATTTTTGCAAGCGCCATTGCCATAGGGGTCATTCTTTTTGTAACTCAAGCAATTACCGCACCTCTGCGAAGGCTGGCAAAAGAAGCTGAAAAGCTTGCCAAGGGCGATCTGGATGCGGGTATTGTAGAAGTGCATACGGGCGATGAAGTAGAGACTCTGACACGTTCTTTTGCGACAATGGCAATGAGCATCAGGGAGTATGTGGAAGGACTCAAGGAAAAGTCAGAACTCGAAAGGTTGCTGCACGAAGAGGAGCTTGCTCTTGTGAGCATGGGCAAAGCACTTCGTGAGGCTCAGTTTTTAAACCTTCAGGAACAGATGAAACCACACTTCTTGTTCAATGCCTTGAATACCATTGCTCGTAGCGCGCTTTTAGAAAATGCTCCCAGAACCGAATCTCTTGCAATTTGCCTGGCGACATTATTGCGCGCAACCATAAAGGATAGCGGGGCGCTTTCTACATTAGATGAGGAGCTTGTAATAGCGCAAGCTTATCTCGAATTCCAGCAGGTGCGTTTTGGAGATAGGCTTCAATGGAATATAGATGTACCGCGGTCTTTGGGCAAAACTAGGGTTCCACGTCTGATGATCCAACCGATCGTAGAAAATTCAGTTAGACATGCGCTAGAGCCAAAGGTCAGCGGTGGCTTCATATCGATTAAGGCACAGAAACGCAAGGAAGGGCTTGTATTGTGGTTCTTGGATAATGGCATTGGCATGTCGAAAGAACGCCTTGCTGATGTTCGAGCAAAGATTGCGGCTTCTCTTCAAGTGCAGAGCTTTGACCAAATCAACCTTCCTCAGGTCGCAGAAATTCCTTTCAGTGAGGAAAATGATGTCAATGAAGAGGAACTGCTGGAAGGAAGGAGCATAGGCCTTGCAAATATTGCGACACGCTTTGGAATTCTCTATGGAGATAGCTGCCGCTTCGAGATAAACTCGAGAAAAGAGAAGGGCACTCTTGTGCGAATTACTCTGCCCTTGGGGGAAAAGGTGGGATGATTCGAATTCTGGTTGCTGATGATGAAGAACTCGAAAGAAGAGCCATGATCCGTATTTTGAATTCCATACCATCAAATGAGATTCCAGATGTAATGGAAGCTTCAAACGGGATCGAAGCCTTGGATATCCTACAATCGCAGAAGGTCGACATCGTATTTCTCGATATACATATGCCAGGCGTTGATGGGCTTAAGGTTGCGGAAAAGCTATCATTTCTTTCCAACCCGCCAGTAATCATAATGGTGACAGCCTATGACTATTTTTCCTATGCTCGCCAGGCCTTGAGATATGGTGTTATAGAATATCTTCTTAAGCCGGCATCGACGGCTGAAGTCCATAATGCTCTATTTCTAGCGCTTCGCGAGATAAAGGCTCGGAAGGCGGAAGAGGAGAGGCAGGCGGAAGCAAAGCGCGTAACGGCTGGATTGAAGGACTTTCTCCAATCAAAAGTCTGTGCATCTCTGAGCGAAAACATAATGGATACCGAGATCATCCGACAGCTAGTAAAGCTGGAGACGGGAAGCGAGACTTGGCTCTGCATAGCTCTAGTCGCAGGGATGAAAAAATTCTCGTCTGACGATGTATTATCTTTGGCGTCATGTGAATTCCAAAGAACCTTCCCTGTTCTTGCTGAGAAATTTCTACTGTCCGATATCGGGCTTGCAAAAGCCAATCCAATGTTATTCATATCACCCAGAGGGTTGAGAATGGAAGCAATGGCAGATGAGCAAATGCCGGATCCCATAATTAATGTATTGATCATCATCCCCCATGAGATACAAAAAGAAGAGGGCAATAAGATTTTCCAAGAGCTCTTTTTGTATAGATACAGTGAGCATTTTGAAGACCAAAGCATTGGGCGCTTCCTTTGCCGCTGTCGAGATGCAGGAGCTAAAACGCTTAGAATAGGTATCAGTGCAGCGGACTATCGTTCGGCATCGATAGCCCTGAGGATGGCTACAACCGCTTTCAATCTTAGCTCTGTAGAAAGACCCATCATCGTATTGAATCCGATACAAACAGATGAGCCAAAAGTCAAGGACACTAATAGAATAGCAAGTCTTGCATTGTTGTGGATCGAGGATCATTTCATGGAGAACATCGGTCTCAAGGATTTGGCTAAAGCCATCAATATAAGTCCTTCCCATCTTTCTCGCCTACTTATGAAGGAGACGGGGATTAGTTTTGGGGAGATCCTCTCTAGAATCCGAATAGCACGAGCGAAAAGCCTGCTTTTGAATGGCATTTCCGTAAAAGTGACCTCATTTCTCGTTGGCTTCCGCGATCAAAGTTATTTCACAAAAGTATTTACCAAAATCGAAGGTATCTC
>JAAYWE010000234.1 GCA_012516755.1 Treponema sp. | reverse complement strand
TGGTTCCGGTATTCATGCCGGTTCCGATAGTTCCGCCGATTCGGCTATTCATTCTCATTCCATGCTCCCTGCTTCCATTGATATGCCACTGCTAAGACTGTCTTTCTCTTCCGACCCGCATTGGGGAGCGGAAACAGCAAATGCAGGCGCACGTGTTAGGATCTTAGAAGAGCTCGCAGACCGAAGGCCAGATGCATTCTTTATGCTTGGCGATGCTGTGGAGACCGGCAACAATTCAACTCAATGGAATTTTGCGCTGTCGGACCTCGAAGCCATAACGCCGGATATTGCCTTGCGTCCTATTATGGGTAATCATGACGCACTTTTCGGCGGTCAATATCTATATAAGAAGGCTTTCTGGCCAAAAGATTTCGTAAGTGATTCAGGCTCTCCATATTACTGGAGCATAAGCTCTGGCCCTGCTACGATCGTTGCCGTTGATCTCCCTTGGGGAACCGAGATGTGGGATGCTCGTCAAAAGGCTTGGCTCGAAAAGACACTTGCGACCGCTGAGCCGCACAAGCCTCTTATTGTGATTTCACATAGTTATTTTTACGCTTCTGGCTACGAAGACCCCGATTTCGGCTCGCCTTGGTATGATCATTATCAAAATATACCTGCGCTCGTACCACTTTTCGAGAAATATGGTGTCGATTTGGTCGTTTCGGGCCATAACCATTATCAAGAGTTGCTTTCGCATAATGGAGTAACCTATGCAATAGTCGGATCCATGGGAGGAATTCCCGATCCGGAACCAAGCTATCGATCACCCTACTCCCAATGGATCGAAGTAGGAGGCTATGGCTGGCTCGATGTCGAGGTTCTCCCCGGCCAATTATTGCTGACATTCCGCAGCGAAACTGGCCAGGAGAGACAGAGCGTGACTATCGCATATTGAATCACCATCATCTAGACAATTATCGATTTTGAAGCCAATCTCCACATCGATCAGCAAGAATCATCTGTTACCAATAAAGCCCTTCAAAATCCCAGATCTTCCCCAACCAGAATCACGGTGAAATCGCTCAAGCTAGGCTTGCGTCTTAATACCTGATAAATTCTGCATATCCGTGTAGGAAGAACACAATCGGCACAATAGCCCTGCGTTACGCATGGGTTGGGTTTTTCGAGCCGAATATTATTGAGAGGCGAAGCATAGGTTCTTAGTCTCTCGTAAGCCTCATCGAGGTTTGCGACAACCTTGTTCATTCCCGCCACAATGACATTTTTCTTCGGGCCAAAGCTAAGTGCAGCAACGCGGTTCCCATTTCCGTCCACGTTGAAAATAAAGCCTTCCATGGTGATGGCATTTGCGCTCGAGATAAAGACATCGCAGGTGAGCTGAGATCGAAGAATTTGCATTTTTTCTTCTGCGCCAAGGCCGGCCTTGTTATGATCGAGTATGATAGCCCCCTTTTTCTCGGCCCGTTCTTGGATGTTCATCGATTTGATCGTCATTGAGCCTCCGAAACCAACCCTGGCGCCTTCGTACACAAATGCAAGTACCTTTTCTGCAGCTTCGGCAGCGGTGGCCACATATAGAGCATCGAAAGCGTTCTTTTGGAGCGCGGAAACGGTTCTTAAGCCTCTAGCTTCGTATAGTCTTGTGTGCAATTCGTCCATTGTGCATCCTCCTCTAGACTACTCTATGCTCCTACCATCATCGAAGCAATATCCTCGTCAGGCGAGGTAATCCCTTTTATTCCGAAATTTTCAACTAGAAGCTCTACTGTTCGCGGAGAAAGGAATCCTGGGATTGTGGGACCAAGACGTATATTCTTGAATCCCAAATATAAGAGAGCAAGAAGAACCAGCACGGCTTTTTGTTCATACCATGCAATATCGAAGGAGAGTGGCAGTTTGTTCACATCGTCGAGCCCAAATACTTCCTTGAGCTTTAACGCGATAAGCGCGAGCGAATAAGAATCATTGCATTGGCCTGCATCGAGCACTCTAGGAATGCCACCAATATCGCCCAGGTCTAGCTTGTTATACCGGTATTTAGCGCAACCCGCGGTCAGAATTACGGTATCCTTAGGGAGTTTTTGGGCAACTTCGGTATAATATGAGCGCTTGGGCTGACGGCCATCGCAACCTGCCATGACAATGAATCGCTTTATCGCGCCATTTTTGACCGCTTCGACGACTTTATCGGCAAGAGCAAAGACCTGGTCATGCGCAAATCCGCCAACGATCTCCCCATCTTCTAGCGCCTCAGGAGGTGAGCAGG
>JAAYWE010000233.1 GCA_012516755.1 Treponema sp. | reverse complement strand
CGAGCCTTTGAGTTTGCTTGTTCTGCCTTTGTAGTTTGTCATTTGCGATCGCCTTTATCCTTCTGCGAGGTGGTCCGCCTCGGCTTTTTTGGTCCCGGTAATTCCTTTTTCTCCTGCCCCGTCAGTTGCCTGGTCTTCTCTACAAAGCCATCAAAATCGCTGCTGGGTGCGGTGGCCTCGAGTTTTCGGCGTTTGGCTTCGTATTTATCGAACTGGGCATGGGCGTGCTCTTCGGCCAGGGTACGCGAAATCATGCCGGCATGGGTCATAATATTCCGCTCGTTGAACCTAAGAAAGGCATCCAGTTTTTTCACCCAATCTTTCATGTACATGGGCTTGCGGCGGCGAGCCTGATCCTCGGCATAGTCAAGATACATGGTTACGATGCGGTTGAGTTCGCGGATCTCCTCTTCCGTTAGGTAATTCTTGGCCACGGTGACATCGGTCTTGCGGATGGGGCCGTAGGGCGCGTTTTTCCACGTGGTCAATCCCATACGGGGCTTGTTCGCATCAGCCCGATGATAGACGATCTCCGCCGCGGTGTGACCATGGATGGCCCAGTGCAGTTTGTTCTGCACGGTTGCGTAAAACATCTGGGTGATCTCGGCCTGAGGGTCGTAGTCAATGCTCGTCGCGTAGATATCGGTGATCTTCTGGTAGAACAGCCGTTCAGATGCGCGGATATCGCGGATGCGTTCGAGCAGTTCGTCGAAATAGGACTCGCCGAGAGTGCGGCCTTCCTTGAGCCGGTCATCGTCGAGCGTAAAACCCTTGACCAGCAGTTCGGATAGCCGGGCGGTAGCCCACTGGCGAAAGGCGGTGCCGCGGGCCGAGCGGACACGGTAGCCAACTGCAAGGATGGCGTCGAGGTTGTAGTGGTCTACCATGCGGGAAACCTGCCGGGCGCCCTCGGTTTGAACTATCCGGAATTTCCGGATAGTTGCAGAAGAATCCAGTTCTTGTTCGGCATATATGTTCACGAGGTGTTCGTTTACGGTTTTGACCGACACCTGGTACAGTTCAGCCATGAGCCGCTGAGTTAGCCAGACGGTTTGGCCGTCGATGCGGACCTGCACCTGCAGGGCGCCGTCCTGATAGATCAGTAGTTGGCCCTCCGGAGGATTGGGGAGGATCTCATTTGCCATACCCAATGTCCTCCAGGTTAGCCCAGATGAGTTGGTCCAGTTTCTTCGCCTGCTCGGTCTGTTCGCGCAAGGCGGCCGTCAGCTTGGCCATTTTCTCCTCGAACGGCTCACCGTCGTCTTCGACCTCGGCTGCACCGACATAGCGGCCAGGGGTGAGAATGTAATTATGCCCGCGTATGTCGTCGGTCGTTGCGGATTTGCAGAAACCGGGGATATCCTCGTAGGCGCGAACCTGTGTGTTCGCCTGCGCATCGGGGCTGACACGCAGGTCTGCCCCTACATTATCGCCGCGCCATGCGTGGTAGGTGTCGGCTATCTTGCTGATGTCGTCGTAGGTCAGTTCTCGATGAACGCGGTCGATCAGGGTGCCCAGCTTGCGGGCGTCGATGAAGAGCGTCTCGCCGCGTCGATCCCGGAATCGGCTGTTCTTTTTATCGCGGGCGATGAACCAGAGGCAGACCGGAATTTGGGTTGAATAGAATAGCTGGCCGGGGAGGGCGACCATGCAATCTACCAGGTCGGCTTCGATGATGCTTTTGCGGATCTCGCCCTCGCCAGCTTGATTGGAGGACATCGAGCCGTTGGCCAGGACGAAGCCTGCCAAACCGGTCGGGGCCAGGTGGTAGATAAAGTGCTGCACCCACGCGAAGTTGGCGTTTCCGGCTGGCGGGATGCCGAACTTCCATCGTTTGTCGTCTTTGAGGCGCTCGCCACCCCAGTCGCTGTCGTTGAAGGGCGGATTGGCCAGGACATAGTCAGCCTTGAGATCGGGGTGCAGATCGCGGTGAAAGCTGTCGGCGTGTTCCTTGCCGAGGTTCCCGTCGATGCCGCGAATAGCCAGGTTCATCTTTGCTAGCCGCCAGGTGGTGTGGTTGGATTCCTGGCCGTAGATGCTGATGTCGCCGATCCTGCCGCCGTGGGCTTCAACAAACTTCTCCGACTGGACGAACATTCCACCGGAACCGCAGCAGGGGTCATATACACGGCCTTTATAAGGTCTCAGCATTTCAACGAGGAGCTGAACCACGCAACGGGGCGTGTAGAACTGACCGCCCTTTTTCCCCTCGGCGCCGGCGAACTGCGAAAGGAAGTACTCGTAGACACGGCCGAGAATATCTTTGGAGCGGTTTGCCTTATCGCCCAGGCCGATGTCGCCAATCAGGTCGATGAGCTGGCCGAGGCGCTGCTTATCGAGGCGCGGGTGGGCATAGTCTTTGGGAAGCACGCCCTTGAGTGAGGGGTTGTCGCGCTCTATGGCGAGCATGGCGTCGTCGACCATTTTGCCGATGGTCGGTTGCCTGGCGTTGGCCTTGAGATGAGACCAGCGGGCTTCTTTTGGAACCCAGAATATGTTAACGGCCCGGTACTCGTCGGGGTCTTCTGGGTCGGCTCCCTCGGAGCGATCCGCCTCGAGCTTGATTCGATGTTCCTCGAAGGCATCGGAGATGTACTTGAGGAAGATCAGGCCGAGCACGACGTGCTTATACTCAGCAGCATCCATGTTCGAGCGCAGCGCGTCGGCGGCTCGCCAGAGTTCGGTTTCGAAGCCAAGGTTCGCTCCGCTGTTGTTCTCTTTGGCCATTTCAGATCTCCTCATCGGTAAAGAATTCCCGCAAAAGGTCCTTGCCCCGATCACCCAGACCCCGTAGTAAGTCCTCGATCTGCTTCAACGCCAGTGGAGACGGCTTGGCACGGCCGTTTTCCCACCGGTTGATGGTTGGGTAGGTCACGCCGAGCTTGGCTGCAAATTTTTCCTGGGTGAGCCCCGTTCGTTGGCGGAGTTCACGGACTAATCGAGGTATGTCGGCCTGAGCATTCAACATCGTTCTCCTTTCAGATCGAACAGGGACCTGTTCGAAACAAAGATTATATCATGCGCCTCAACAGATGATATATCATATAATAAAGAGGAGCGATGTCAATATAGATTTTTGCCGAGGGATTTAAGAGGTGGAAAGAATTGCGGCTTCAGCGCTGAACTACGCCGGTTAGTTCCTTGAAGCTCCCGGTCAGGTGATGTCCCCCACACACTGGGGGCCGAGCCCGCTCCGAAAGGTCTTCCTTCCGAAACGGGAGCAAGGCGAGTCGGCTTCCGGTGTCAGAGTGGAGGCCGCTCAAAAGACCTTAGCGGATGCTGCCTTGTGAGCTTCCAAGTGAGCTTCCAAGTGAGCTTCCAAAAGGCGAATCGGATATGATGTGAAAGGTGGCCTAAGTGGGCGTGGCTGTATGATAAACAACGAGACCCCATGGGATCATACCCGTGGGGTCTTACATTGACTAAGCACCGTCGAAATCGACGGACCTAATTTTAGCTCCCCCGCGGTGGTTCGAACACCGGACCCAGTGGTTAACAGCCACTTGCTCTGCCAGCTGAGCTACAGGGGAATATGAATTCTCGGCGGATAGTAAAATAGCCAAAGCAAGAGCTTTTGTCAAGGTTTCGCATTGCCTTTGTCATTTAAGAATCAAAAGTTCGAAGTCTCTTAGGAGCCAGAGATCAAAAATGGGCTATCGATTCTTAGCTGACAAATCAAATTGATTGTCTATATATGATAGATGCAGGTCTATGCTTGACCTCTGTATATGGAAAGGGTAAAAATGGTCAAAAGGGTTCTGTCCATGCATAGAGTCAAAATTGCCATTACCGCCTATGAGCCGGTCTTATATACAGAGTTCTATCCCATCTTTGAAGACAGCCCTTTCCTGATAATTATCGATGAATACAACCATGTCCAAAAGTATTCTGCAGAGATCGGCTCAAAAGAGATTCTAAAGGGTAGGGCAGAGTGGATAATTGGCAGAGGGGCAAGAATTCTCATAACAGGATCTATCGACAACGAGGATTATTGGAAACTGCGGCTGGCTGGTGTAACTATAAGATGGGAATCTTTTGGCGAGGTAAAATCCTTGGTAGAAAGAGCAAGAATAGCTGCAGACCATGTGCAGGAAACAATTGAAAATAGAAAACCTCTAGACAGAAGCAGATATGGCAAAGGTCTGAGGGCTAATAGCTTTGCAGCTCCATGTTTTGTTCACATTCGAGAAGAAGATATCAAATATCTAGAAAGGTTGGAACAAAAGGTTGAAAAAGAAGGCAAAAAGCTGCTTCTGCAGATCAAAGATGAGGAAGGCTCCAATTATGATGATTATGAGACCAGTGGAGATACTACTTCTAAAGAATGACAAGTTGATTCAGCGTTCTTAATTTTCTTTCTTATGCTTTTTTAAAGCAGCTTTGAGCAAGCCTTCTGAAATTGTCTCCAAAGGAGGAATTTCCTTTTTCGATCTTGCTTCCCTATTTGGCTTTTTCTTGGAGATATGTGCCGTGGAAGCATCGAGGTCTTCTTGCTTGCGTTTGTTATCTGGCTCCTGGGTGGTAAGTATTTCAAAACGGGTTATTTCTCTATCCGTGAGCTTTATTCCCTGTGCACTCCTATTTCTCACCGTGTAGTTTTTGGCATGAAACACTTCATAGATTTTTTTGCTTCTTGATTTAGGTTTGTATTCCAGTTTGAAGTCAAATTCGCTAGCAGTTGAAAATCCTAGAATCACCGCTGTCTCCGGTAACAGACTATAGTCTCTGCCGGTAAGCCAGCTGTCTATTATAGTTCTCTTTATATATGCCCCGTTTTCGCCGGATAATGAATAGATTAGCGTTATTGTCGTTTTAGAGAGGCTCTCCTTTTTCGCTATCGCAGTCCATAACAACTTTTGTCCTGCAAAGAACTTATCCGGAAGAGGGATAATTGTATATATTCCGTTGTTTCTCAAAATGAGGATTTTGTCGAATTTCGAGGCTTCCAAGAGTTTTTCGCCCGAAACCTCTGTTCCCAGATAACCTCCTTCAGCGTCATATTTTAGCGCAAAATCATGCCGCGCTACGGCTCTGGCTTCTATTCTCTTGAATGCTCTTAATTTGGTTTTGCGCGGGCAGGTTTTTTCTATCATCTCGATATAGCTCTGCAGTATATCAATTGCATAATCTACAATATGACGCAAATGCATTTCATTCTCGGATATCCTTCGTTCGATCTGCTCCATTTCTCTCTTGGCTTTTTCTATATCATAGAGAGATATCCTGCGAATGGGTATCTTGAGGAGTCGCTCCACATCTTCCACTTCGACTTTTCGAGAAAGCTCTTTTGTAAATGGCTTTAGTCCGTCTAGTACCGCCTTGATGACGGTATCATTGGTCCTTTTGGTTTCGATCGATGTATAGATTTTCTCTTCGATAAAAATGCGTTCGAGCGTTCTAGAAAAGAGTTCATTCTTTAACTCATCTCTTTCTAGTTCGAGCTCCTGGCGCAGCAGGTCAAGTAGTCTTGCCGCATGATATTCTATGGTCTCGGATACAGTGGTAACGACAGGCTTTCCTTCTTTGATAACCAGGCAGTTGCAGGAGATCGATCGCTCGCATTCTGTAAAGGCATAGAGTGCGTCTACCACATCCCGTGCGTATACTCCTCTTGCCAGCTTTAGCTCTATTTCGACTTTGCTGGTCGTGAAATCGGAGATGGAAGCGATTTTGAGATGACCAGCCCTGACAGCTTCTTCGATGCTATTTATGAGGCTTTCGGTAGTGGAACCATAAGGAATCTCTTTTATAACGATTTTTTTTGGGTCTGAGCTATCAATGGTAGCGCGAACTCTGACTTTCCCATTTCCATCTGCATATTCGCTGCAATCTGCAGTTCCTCCTGCCGGAAAGTCCGGAGAAAGGCTAAAGGCCTTTCCCTGGAGATATGCAATCTCGGCCTTGATTACTTCGATGGGATTATGCGGCAGTATCCTTGTGCTCATTCCTACCGCAATACCTTCTGCTCCCAAGATCAAAATAACAGGAATTTTTGCGGGAAATACGAGTGGTTCTTTATTTCTTCCATCATAGCTATCTATATAGCGAGTAATCTTAGGATGATAGAAAATCTCTTTGGCAAATGGAGAACATTTGCATTCTATATAACGAGGGGCGGAGGCTTCGTCTCCAGTTATGGGGTTTCCGAAATTCCCCTGTGTATCTAGAAATAAGCCTCTGTTCGCAAGGTTTATGAGAGCAGAAGCGATAGAAGCGTCTCCATGGGGGTGGTACTTCATGCAATGCCCAACAACATTTGCGACTTTATGGAATTTGCCATCGTCCATTTCAAAGAGGGAGTGCAGAATTCGACGCTGTACTGGCTTAAGGCCATCGTCCAGTTCCGGAATTGCCCTGTCCATAATTACATAAGAGGCATAGTAGAGAAAGTTTTCGGTTAGCAACTTATTTATATAGGCCACTCTATTGTCTATCCTTTCATAGCTTTTCCGGTAGATTCCTGGTTTTCAAAACCTCAAAGATCTAATACCAGGTTGTCCATTATGAATTGTCGCCTCTGTGGTGTATTTTTTCCCATAAAGAAATTTAGGAGCTCCGGAACAGATGATAAGGTCTGAATATCTACCTTTACTAATCGCATGTTTTTCCCAATGAATTGTCCGAATTCCGCGGGACTTATCTCGCCTAAGCCTTTGAACCGTGTTACTTCTGATCCTGGACCGAGTTTCTTTATTCCGTCGTCTCGTTCATGAATTGAATAGCAATATATAGTCTCTTTTTTTGTCCTTACTCTAAAAAGGGGTGTCTCGAGCAGATAGACTCGTCCCTGAACGACCAATTCTTCGAAGAAGGTCAAAAAGAATGTCAGAAGGAGATTTCGTATGTGAAAACCGTCATAATCAGCGTCCGTGGCGATAACGATGCGAGCAAAGCGCAAATTCTCGACATTATTCTCGATGCCAAGGGCCATCATGAGATTGTAGAGCTCTCCATTCTTATAGATCGCAGATCTAGGGCGCTCGAACATATTCTCTGGTTTACCGCGTAAACTAAAAATTGCTTGAGTGTATACGTTCCGGGCGCTCACCATGCTTCCGGCTGCGGAGAGGCCTTCGGTAATGAATATCGTCGATTGATCTTCCAGGTCTCCGTCGCCAAGGTGTATCTTGCAGTCCTTGAGGTTTGGTATTTTGAGTTCAATTCTCTTTGCGGCTTCTTTTGCCTCTTTTCGAACGATGTTCAGTTCGGTGCGCAGTTTTTCGTTGGTAAGAATCTTTTCCTGGAGAATTTTCGCCGCCTGGGGGTTGCGACGCAGTATTTCATCTACGCCTTTTTTGACTTCCTGTAGTATCCATGGGCGGACATCGCTATTGCCGAGCTTGTTTTTGGTCTGACTTTCGAATATCGGATTCTGTATTCTAATGGAAATAGCGGCCGCAAGGCCTTCTCGGACATCTTCGCCATGGTACGATGCCTGAAAGAACTCGTTTATTGCCTTTAGAAAGCCTTCGCGGAAGGCGGAGAGGTGGGTTCCTCCAGCCGAGGTATATTGACCATTTACAAAAGAGAAATGCTCTTCTCCATATTCCCTGGTATGGGTGAAAGCAAATTCAATATGATCTCCTCTATACCAGCCAATGTCGTAGAGAGCTCTACCACCGAGCTCTGTCGACAATAGCTCCTGAAGCCCTTTTTCGGTTTGAAATTCTTTACCATTGATAGATAGTTTAAGGCCAGGGTTAAGACAGGCATAGCTCCAAAGACGCTTTTCGATGAATTCAAATACAAAGGTGTATTCTCCGAAGATTTGTTCATCTGGGACGAATTCTACGAGTGTTCCTGTCTTCTCGCGAGTCTCGAATTCTCGGGAATCCACGTGCAAGCCCCGAACGAATTTGGCTTCAAAAGCATGTCCTTCTCGATAAGAAACAACCCTGAATTCGCTTGATAATGCATTTACTGCCTTTGTACCTACACCGTTCAATCCGACAGAGAATTGAAATACATCGTCATTGTATTTTGCGCCAGTGTTTATCACCGATACACATTCGATGACCTTCCCTAAAGGTATGCCGCGTCCATAATCTCTTACGCGCATTCTTCTGCCCTGGAGGTTGATTACGATTTGGTTGCCGGCACCCATGATGAACTCGTCTACTGAGTTGTCAATTATCTCCTTGAGTAGAATGTATATTCCGTCGTCGGGGCTCAGGCCATCACCCAGCCTCCCAATATACATGCCAGTTCGCAGCCTTATGTGTTCCAGCGAGGACAATGTTTTGATTTTTGATTCATCGTATGTCGATTTATTGCCAGTCACGCTCTGTATTCTATCATGATGGACAATAGAGGGTATAGAGTATTTTGTCTTCGACGATTATATGATAGACCTTTGATTATATAGAAAGAAATTCAAATATAAGGCGGTAATCATGCATTTCGAGCTAAAGTATGGAGATGGAAGTCTTCCACTGGACATCGAACAATCAAGGATTCTCAGTGTTGTGCTTCCCAACAAAAGAAGATCACTTGCTGATGCTCGCAATGCTGTTGCAAGTGCGCTTGCACAACCTGAAGGCACAGCCCCTCTTTTGGAGATGTTAATAGACCGCAAGCCCAAGAAGCTTGTAATCATTGTCAACGACATTACGAGACCCACCCCTTATTCGATCTTGATGCCTCCTCTTATCGAAGTGATAGAAAAAGCTGGGATTCCCGATGAAAATGTGACAATTCTGATTGCTACAGGGATTCACGATCTTCATACTCATGAACAGAATCTTATTGTATATGGCGAAGAGATGTGTCGTAGATTCAGGATTATTTCGCATGATGCAAACGATTCCTCAATGCTATCGCACAAAGGCAAGCTGCCTTCGGGATACGACTATTGGCTGAATAGGATTGTGGATGAAGCGGATTTTCTTATCACGATCGGTGTTGTCATGCCGCATTATTTTGCAGGATTCTCAGGCGGCAGAAAGTCCATCTTGCCAGGTGTTGTTGGAAAGGAGACTGTAGAAAGAAACCATGCGCGTATGGTTGAAATCATGGATAATCTTCCTCCGATCAGGGAGAATCCGATAAGCTTGGAAATGATCTATGCAGCCCGAATTGCGGGCGTGGATTTCATTTT
>JAAYWE010000029.1 GCA_012516755.1 Treponema sp. | reverse complement strand
GTGACGCAAGCGACACTTTCTCGCGATTTGAAGTATTTAAAGGTCGGGAAGCTCTCCGATGGGCATTCTGGCTATTACTATTCCATTCCTTCAGAAGAAGAACGCAGAGAATCAGAGCGTCACTATATCCAGGATTTTTTGAGAGGCTATGTTTCGCTCGATTGGAATCAGAGCCTCGTGGTTGTGCGTACCTTTTCAGGTCATTCGGATTCGGTTGCCCTTGCAATCGATAATATGGGCTTTGATGAAGTGATAGGCACGATATCGGGACGCGATAATGTTGTATTCATCGCACTCAAGAAGGGCGTGAGCGGCGATGATTTTATTCGCTCACTCAAGGCAAAGATTCCCGAATTCGAGGAAGAATAATCGGCGCTTATATATTGCACAATCATTCGGTGATTCATAGTCAACTGAGCATGGGAGAGCAATTTTTATAATTTAATTTGCCAAAAGCCTGTCTGAATTTGTATACTTAATAGAGAAGAATCTCTTTTGAATCACGAAGGAAATACACTATGAATTATGAACAATTCACCTTAAAAGCGCAGGAAGCGCTCCGCAACGCAGCTTCCATAGCTCAGAAGAATGATCACAGCTCTATAGAACCTGAACATCTGCTCCTGGCCTTATTAGATCAGGAGGGAGGAGTCGTATCTTCGATCATAGAGCGCTTAGGAGTAGATAGGACCAAGCTTGAGCAGAGGCTCGCTGATCTGCTTAAAACGCTGCCAAAGGCATATGGCGAAACGGCTCAGGTATACTTTTCTCCTGCCATGCAGAAGGTCATTGCCAAAGCCGAATCCGAATCCGAATCAATGAAGGATGAATTCGTAGCCAGTGAGCACCTTTTCTTAGCTCTTTTAATAACGGAATCCAGAGCAGCCTCTTTGCTTAGATCGATAGGAGTCACGCACGAAGGGGTGCTTGCAGCCTTAAAGTCGATAAGGGGTTCTCAGACCGCTTCCGATGAGAATGCTGAGCAGAAATATCAGGTCTTAGAAAAATACACACGCGATCTCACCGCCCTCGCTCGTGCTGGCAAGCTTGATCCGGTAATCGGTAGAGATGAAGAAATTCGCAGGGTAATGCAGGTCCTTTCCAGAAGAACAAAGAACAACCCCGTGCTTATTGGAGAGCCCGGAGTAGGGAAAACAGCCATTGTAGAAGGCTTAGCGCAGCGCATAATATCGGGCGATGTCCCGGACAGTCTAAAGGACAAAAAGGTTCTCGCCCTCGATTTAGGAGCCATAGTGGCCGGAAGCAAATTTCGGGGCGAATTCGAGGAACGGCTCAAGGCCGTCATCACCGAGATCACCAAATCTGAAGGCAAGATAATACTCTTCATAGATGAGCTTCATACTCTGGTTGGAGCCGGAGCCGCGGAAGGAGCTATGGATGCGTCAAACCTCTTAAAGCCAGCCCTTGCGCGTGGGGAGCTTCGCGCCATAGGTGCGACTACTCTCGATGAGTATCGCAAGCATATCGAAAAGGACGCTGCGCTTGAGCGTAGATTTCAGCCTATTTATTGTGCACCCCCTAGTGTGGAGGACACAATAGCTATATTGCGAGGCCTTAAGGAGCGTTATGAGGTGCACCATGGAGTGCGAATTCGCGATGATGCGCTCATAGCCGCCGCAGTTTTATCCGATCGCTATATCACCTCTCGATTCCTGCCTGATAAGGCTATAGATCTAGTCGACGAAGCAGCCTCAAGACTCAAGATGGAGATCGAGAGCCAGCCTACAGAACTAGATCAGATTCAGCGCAGGTTGATTCAACTTCGGATGGAAGCAGATGCTCTTAAAAAAGAGACAGACCCTGCTTCCATAGAGAGACGGAGCAAGCTCGAAAAAGAGATAGGCGAGCTCTCCGAAAAACGCGATGAAATGATGGCTCGTTGGCAGCAAGAAAAGCAATTGATTGAGGATATTCGTCAACTTAAGCAACAGATCGAGGAATATAAAATCCAAGTAGATCAGCTTGTGCGCGAAGGTCAGCTTGCCAAGGCTTCTGAGATCAAATATGGCAAACTAGTTGAGGCACAACAAAAGCTCGAAGAATTATCGAAAAAAGTCCAAGAGGAAGAGGACAAGCCAAGACTTCTGCGCGAAGAAGTATCCGACGAAGATATAGCCAAAGTCGTGTCTCTCTGGACAGGCATTCCTGTTTCCAAGATGCTTTCGAGCGAAATTCAAAAATATGTCGAGTTAGAGAGCCAGTTAGGAAAGAGGGTTATCGGTCAAGAAAAGGCGCTGCGAGCCGTAGCTGATGCAATACGCCGTAACAGAGCGGGGCTTTCTGATCCGCGCCGACCTATGGGCTCTTTCCTCTTTGTTGGACCGACGGGAGTTGGAAAGACAGAGCTTGCAAAAGCGCTCGCTGAATTCCTCTTCAATGATGAACGAGCTCTTACGCGGATCGATATGAGTGAATACATGGAAAAGCACTCAGTGTCGAGGCTCATCGGGGCTCCTCCCGGATATGTTGGATATGAGGAAGGTGGTCAACTCACCGAGGCGGTGAGAAGGCGCCCCTATTCTGTCGTACTATTCGATGAGATCGAAAAGGCCCACCCCGAAGTATTCAATGTTCTTCTACAGCTTCTGGACGATGGACGGTTAACCGATGGACAGGGTAGGGTCGTAGATTTTCGTAATGCTATTATCATCATGACAAGCAACATAGGCTCGGAGTTCATTCTCACCATGAAAAGCATGGATGAGATTCGAGATCGGATCGATGGACTTCTTAAGACATACTTCAAGCCCGAATTCCTAAATCGCATCGATGAGATCGTTGTTTTCGATCGCCTCGATGAATCCATGATCCGCAATATTGCTAAATTGAGGCTCAGTGAACTCGCAGATCGGCTTGCGCAGAGAAATATCAAGATCGAGATACAAGACAAGGCCATTGATTATATCGCAAAGGAAGGATACGACGAACAATTTGGCGCGCGTCCTCTTAAAAGAGCAATACAAAACTTGCTTGAAAACCCCATTGCCAAGAAAGTCCTTTCCGGGGAAATCATGGAAGGCGATACCATTCATGTTAGCCTTTCCGGTAGCGAGCTTGCCATCAGCACCGAGCATGCCGCATGAGAAAGCACCTTATCGCAGAGTGCCTAAGGTTTTAACTCTTGCTGGATGCGCCGAGCCTCTTTCGATAAT
>JAAYWE010000232.1 GCA_012516755.1 Treponema sp. | reverse complement strand
CCTTAAACTGAAACTTCTCCTCTCCATCGTATACCAGAATGCGTTGAGCGTTAGGTTCAGCAATCGTTGCCCACTTTGTGAGTGTGTTCACCATTTCGGGGTGGAAAGTTGTGCCGCTCTTTATTTCGATCGCGGTGATCGCTGCGCCCTCTTCAATGATGAGGTCGATCTCTCCCACGCTGGGCGCATTCCAAAAAGAAAAGCGTGCATCACTGCCTTGTGCTGAAGCTCGCTTTATGATATCGGCAACCACCATTGTCTCGAAGAGAGCTCCACGCAAAGGGTGCGTCATGATCTGGCGTGGCTCTCGGATGCCCATCAGCCATGCTGCAAGTCCACAGTCATAAAAGTAGAGCTTTGGGCTTTTTATGATGCGCTTTTGAAAGTTTTTAGAGTACGGCGCGAGCTCAAAGGCAAGGAAGCTTTGCTCGAGGATTGAAAGCCATCCGCGCGCGGTGGTATGAGAAATGCCCACATCTCGCGCAAGCTCCGAGAGATTGAGCAATTGGCCTGTTCGACCTGCGCAGAGTGCTAAAAACTTTTCAAACTCCCGCATATCCTTAACATTGATGAGCTGTGAGAGGTCTCTCTCAAGGTAGAGGGCCACATACTGCGCATACCAATCAGAAGGAATAAAAGGGCGATCGAAAAGAGGCGGATACCATCCGCGATAGAGGCATTCATCAGTACTCGCATTCGTAAAAAGTGAAGTAGCAGCAAGCTCATCAGTAAAAAAAGGCAAAAGCTTCGCAAATGCAGCCCTTCCTGCGAGCGACTGGGTAGCCGACTGTCGCAAAAGGGGTTGATTGCTTCCTGTAAGAATCCATAATCCGGCTCGAGGATCTTCGTCGATTATCCCTTGAAGCCATGAATTGAGTTCAGGAAAGCGCTGCGCTTCATCGATCACCGCGCCTGTGGCGCGAATTGGATAGAGTGTGCCTCGCGGATCATCGATAATCCGCTGGCGCATATCAGGAAGTTCGAGGTTGAGATACGGTTTTTCAGCAAAACGCGATCGCACGAGCGTCGTTTTGCCCGATTGTCGTGGCCCAGTGATCACCACCACGGGGAATTGCGCCACAAGCCTATCGATCAGCTGCGTCGCTGCGCGAGGAATCATAGCTCCATGATAGTCTCTTTGGTGATTTTGTGCAAGTTGCAAGTACAACTTTCAATTAGTATAACAAGACAACGCAATTCGATTAATGGTAATAGATCCCTTAATACTTAAAATGAGAATAATAGCGAATTTGGGCTAAAAATATTGAAAAAACAGTGCTTTTTGACTTTCAAAAGCCTTTTTTGATGACTAAAATATATTATAAAGAACAGTATTGATGCTGCCACAGGTAGGTACGGTGCCAAGAATGAATCTTGGCATTGGATAGCGGGTTCGAATCCCTGCCAATATTGTTCTCTAATTTTTTTGATATATTATTGAAACACCCGGTTCGGTAACTGTTGAATGAGGTACTATTGAATAACTGATTAGTTGCCGTGCTTGTGAGGGACTCGTTTTTCCGAAAGCTCCTTTTGCGACACTATCTTCTATTTTAGATCCCGTTTCATTGAGCCCATTATAATATTTCAGAAAGGAGATATGTTCGATCTCTCATATCAAAATGAATTTCGTCAGGATCGCTCATCATTTCCAGCAGATTTTTTACTTCGTTTAATGGTAATACTTGTTTTGGGTTATATCTAATCTTTACCCATCTCCGGCCATGTTGAATTGCACGATCGGAAAATATTAATTTTGTTTCGTTAAGGCCCATATTATTCGCTATTTTGGCAGACAATGAACCTGCAAAATATTGAATACCGCTTTGATGTGCCTTGAGACTTTCTGCGGCTTCCATAGTACCAGTAATTGGATTCTTTTTTGAACAGTATTTAATAGGCGCTTTGAAATTACATACTGTCGCTCGAATAATATTATCAAGGTCGCGCCCCACGCGGGCGCGTGGATTGAAACGCCGATACCATAGCTAAACTAGGTAACATCTTTAGTTTGCCCTGATAATCATCACCTTGCTGATAGTATCATTTGATACTATAATAACAGCATGAAACCTCCCTATGAAATTACTCAAACGATTCTCAATATCTATGGACAGATCAATGAAGCGCTTGGTTTCTGCAAAAGTCTTCTCCTCATTAAACCAGAACCTCGCTTGAGAAAAGAAAATAGAATTAAAACCATTTATTCTTCATTGGCGATCGAAGGTAACACGCTCGATATTGAACAAGTCACCGCGCTCATCGATAACTTTCCTGTCGTCGGTCCTCAGAAAGATATCCTAGAAGTCAAAAATGCAATTACTGCCTATGAGAATCTTCCTTTCTATGATCCTCACTCCCTACAAGACTTCTTAAAGGCTCATGCTGTGTTCATGCAAGGATTGGTCAGGCATCCAGGTTATTTTCGAACTTCACAGGTCGGTATCCTGAAAGGCACTGAAGTGGCTCACATCGCGCCGAGTCATACCATGGTTCCGGACTTAATGCATGATCTTTTTGACTACATTGAGCATGATGCGGATTTGGGTATCATAAAAAGTTGCGTCTTTCATTATGAAATGGAGTTTATTCATCCCTTTGAAGATGGGAATGGACGTATGGGCAGGTTTTGGCAAACACGACTGCTTATGACACACAACCCTATTTTCGAATTTGTTCCTATTGAAAAAATGATTAAAGATCATCAGGAAGAGTACTATAAGGTATTAGCGCAATCCGACAGCTCTGGTTCATCGACAGTCTTCATTGAATTTATGCTAGATACCATCAATACATCGTTACGAGAAACCATACAAGCAACAAAAGCAATCAATATTGATTATGAGAAAAGAGCCACAAATGCTCTTTCAACGCTTCAAGGGTGGTTTGATAGAAAAGCATACATGAAAGTCTGCAAGAATATCTCGTCAGCGACGGCCAGCCGTGATTTAAAGCAACTCTTAGCCGAGCATAGAATTGAAGCATCTGGTTCTGGGAGAATGACAAAATATCGTAAAGTAGATGGCTAAGGAGCGCATTGTGTCGCGCCCCACACGGGCGCTTGGATTGGAACGTGCCATGGGTCGAGCCATCGGTAGAATGTGGCGGTCGCGCCACACCGGCGCTTGGATTGAGGCGAGCATTATCAAGGACTTATCCCATAGCGAATGACAATTTTAGAGCCCGAAAATCTAATGGCTTAGCAATCAGACGATCCACAGAGCCTTTTACTGGACCTTTTTAGTTAGCGGCATAGAGCGCGGGTTGGGAGCCTTGACGACGAAGAATTCAAGAGTGTCGCTGCCTTCATTACGGATATCCATTTTTGTGTTGAATGGGATGGCGACAATGCTTCCTGTCGGGTAATGCGCGACAGGCTCCTCTTCTAGCCTTAGGCTGATCGTACCTCGGACGACTATCTGATAAACATTTGAATTTGCGACATGAACTGGTACTGAGCCGCCTGGTGCAACAACGATGTGATTGATATTCACATGCTCATCGTCGACCATTTTCTCCGAAATGAAATCATCCGTGTGTGTAAATTTGTATGCTTTTTCGATCATACTGATTCCTCCAACCTATAAAAATCTGCTTTGCCTTTTCTATTCATGAGAAATCTATAGTGAGCCGGATAAGTCTGTAAAGATGATATTTTAAAAGCCTCTAGCCCTGCGAGAATACGCAGAGCCGCAAGCGCTTGACGAGCCACGGCGATCCTGATTCGAGGCGTGAAAACAGCATATTCTTCCATGGCATGGTCGATTGCCGTTAACCTCATTCTTGCAACAGTCTATTTTGGCTTTTCTGCCCAAGAGAAGGTTATGGCCAATCGATCTAATCTGTAAAGCTAATACCCTCATGGCCATCAATCGCGTTGATCGATCTGAGTCGCGCAGGGTCTATTTTTGGTTCCCTATTGAATGAAAGCAAGCCGTTCGTTTCATTATAGACGTCGTAAAGCTGTGTATAGCAGTATCCACTGAAAATATCTGAGGCTAATATGTCTTGCGTATATTCCTCGATCAGGTCAATTACTGAATTGCTATCTCGATTAGTGTACCATCCAAATCCACCATATTCGCTAAGAAAGATCTTTTTTCTCTTTCCGCAGTCGATGCCTCTGGGGGTTAAGGGAGCTCGCAGGTATATGGACCGCGTCCTGGTG
>JAAYWE010000231.1 GCA_012516755.1 Treponema sp. | reverse complement strand
TATCCGGAATCGGCACATTAGTCTGGATCCTATACTCTTTTTCCATTTGGCCTGAGGGATGCATGAGCTTAGATGCCAGGTCTCCATCATTTGTAAATAGAAGAAGACCACTTGACCATTGGTCTAGTCTGCCAATGTTGTAAATTCGCTCATTGACTTCGCCTGATATTAGATCGATAGCACAAGGGCGCCCGTATGGATCGCTGAGTGAAGAGAGATAGCCTTTTGGCTTATTTAGAAGAATGTAGCGGAATTTTTTGGGATGGGCTGCAATGATTGGCTGTCCATCTATTTCTATTCTTTGATTGCAGATGATCTTTTGCCCAATGGATGCTCTTATACCGTCAACGGTCACCCTTCCTT
Organism: Treponema sp.; assembly: GCA_012516755.1. Taxonomy (GTDB): domain Bacteria; phylum Spirochaetota; class Spirochaetia; order Treponematales; family Rectinemataceae; genus Rectinema. Next base: position 1,680 of record JAAYWE010000231.1, on the reverse strand, counting down.
CTCTAATCATTTCCTCGCAAGAGCGTCGAGAAGCTATTCCAAGAGAAGCAAGGTAAGCATGTAGGCGCATTGGTTTCTCTATGGACTCACTCATCCTTCTGGTGTCTCCAGTCTTGAGAATCTAGAATTTTCTACTTCATCGAGCTTCGGAAGATCCTCGATCGAATTCAAGCCAAAACATCTTAGGAATTCCTTGGTAGTACCATATTGCATCGGCTTTCCAGGCACATCACGCTTGCTAATTTCCGCTATAAGGTTTTTTTCAAGAAGAAGCCTAACCATAGCGTCGACATTAACCCCACGAATTGCCTCTATCTCCGCTCGAGTAATTGGCTGAGAATAGGCGATAATTGCAAGGGTTTCCATGGCGGCACGCGAGAGTCTCATTTCGTTTCTTTTGCCATAGTGATCTTTTAGCTTATCCCAAAAAGCCAGCTTAGGAGCAAAAATCCATCTCTCTTCTCTCCTGATTGGGGCAAAACCATGGATCGGCTGATCGAATTCCGAACAAATCCTCTGAAGAGCCAGTGATGTCTGTTCCAATGTCAAGCCAGAGATTTTTGCAAGTTTTTCTTCTGAAATAGGCTCATTCTCTAGAAATAAAATTGCGCTAATCAATGCTGCATCGAGATCAAGCTGTTCGTTCATTTTGAGGCTCCGTCGTCGAATATGGAATTATCAGTATGTCGCCAAAGAGCTTATGCTGACGAACACTTATCAATTTATTTTTTGTCGAATCCAGCACAGCGAGAAACGCACATGCGAGATCCATGGCAGAAGTATTTCGAGAAATTAGATCATCGAAACGAAAATTGCCTTTTTTATTCAATAGTTCGTATATAAGCGCGATTTTCTCATTGATACTTACCTCTTCATAAAGATCGATGATGCGCTCTGAACTAAAGTTTCGAATCATAGAAGCGAAGATTCTTAGCAAATCCCATGAATCGGCAGGTATCCAAGGATCGATATCTGGATTGTCTGCAAAAGGGAGTGTGCGCTGTGCGACCTTTCTTTCGACAAACCACTCCACCTCCATTTCGCGCTGTTCCATGAGCTCAGAGAGTTTCTTGAAGCGATGATATTCAATCAATTGATCGATAAGGTTTCTTCTTGGATCATCGAGCTCTTCAGCTTCATCTTCAATATGAGGGATGAGTCCACGCGATTTGATATAAAGAAGCGTAGCTGCCATTTGATAGAATTCCGATATCTCGTCAAGATCCGCGGATGGATCGCTGTCTAAGCACTGTAGGAATTGTTCAGTGATGCTCGAAATACGGATGTCATTGATGTTCATCTCATTTTTTTTTATAAGATACAACAGAAGATCGAGAGGACCCTCGAAATCGCTCAGGCAGAACTTTCTGCCATTAGATATGAGAGAATTTTTTTCCTGAATCGAATCATCGTCTAATTCTTTAGTCATTCTGAGTAAGGCCAATCATATCGATTGTCATTGACGGGGTAAATACCTTGAGGTGGGAGGCAAGCTGCTAACTCCTGCAGAGAAACACCGAGACCTGGATGAATCAGTTCGTAATCAAGCTCTAGGAGAGGCAATAGAGCGAATTTCCTCTCTGCGAGACCAGGATGAGGAATTATCAAATCTGGTTCTGCCACTATTTTTTGATCGTATATAAGAATATCTATATCAAGGGTTCGAGGGCCTTTTATGAT
>JAAYWE010000230.1 GCA_012516755.1 Treponema sp. | reverse complement strand
TTGTTCATATATAATCTTAACTCCGGTACGCCCGCAGATGGGACAAGTGCCTCGTCCGCCGGCGGGAACTTCTTTAAGACCTTTACCTCTATGAGCTTTAGACATTTCCCCTTCCTCCCTGCGAACTCTAGGCTTGCTTTTTGGCTTTGCGTTGCGCCTTGCGCTTATCGCGTTCGTTCTTCTTTTCGTCGGCCTTCTGACCTACGAGCTCTAATACGACCAGACTAGCCGCATCATTTGCGCGATTCCCGAGTTTGATAATCCTTGTGTATCCGCCGTTGCGTTCCTTGAAACGCGGTGCTATATCGGTGAAAAGCTTTGCAACTACATCTTCGCCACAGACTCTGCTAGACACGATTCTGCGGTTGTGTACCGAATCGACTTTAGCCCTGGTGATGAGTCTTTCCGCCTGTCGCCTTGTCTCTAGAGCTTTTGCCTTAGTGGTTATAATTTTTTCTTGTCTGAAAAGCATGCTGACCTGATTCCGGATCATTGCTTTGCGGTGAGCGGCATCGCGGTTCAATTTGTTATAGCCCATCTTATGATTCATCGCTCTCTTCCTTTTTCATATTGAGTTTGATGTGATTCTTCAGCGCAGAATAATCCGACATACCGAGGATCAGGTTCCATTCGGCAAGTTTGGTCTTTATTTCCTGTAACGATTTCTTGCCAAAGTTTCGCGTCTTGGTGATTTCTTCTTCTGTTTTCTTGGTGAGATCACCTATCGTTCTGATATTGGCATTCTTTAGGCAATTGAAGGATCGCACCGAAAGCTCGAGCTCTTCCACGGGCATATTTAGTATCTGGCGTACACGTTCTTCTATTTCGTCGCTTATTTCTTCGCCACCGGCTTCGCTCTCATCGAAATTCACAAAGATCAAGAAATGATCTTTTGCGATTTTTCCGGCTTCTCCGAGAGCATCTTCAGGGCGAATTGTGCCATCAGTCCAGATCTCCAGCACCAACTTATCATAGTCCGAGCGCTGACCTACACGGGTAGGTTCGATAGAATATTTTACCTTTCTTACCGGCGTAAAAATAGCATCCATGGGAATTGTGCCGACAACATCGATATATTTTTCGTTGACTTCGCTTGGCACATAGCCACGGCCCAGGTTTACCTGGAGTTCGAGCCCTAGGTGGACGGATGGTTCGAGTGTCGCAATCTTAAGGTCCGGATTGAGCACTATGAGCGAACCCTGTTCTGCAAAGAAACTACCATAGATTTCTTCGAGGCCTTGTATCTCATAGTCGAGAGTAAGCTCTTCCTTATCACCTGGTAGCTTCAACCTGAGTTTCTTCAAGTTGTTTAGCACCTCGATGGTATCTTCGAATACTCCCGGAATCGTCTCGAATTCGCTTGTAATAACGTGTGGCAAACCTTCCTCATCGTATCGGGTAATGCGGACTGCGGTGATTGCATAGCCCTGAATTGAGGATAAGAGAATGCGGCGCAGAGTATTTCCAACGGTAGTTCCGTATCCAGGCTCAAAAGGATATGCTATAAACTTGCCATAAGTGTCTGTGGACTCGCTTTGTTCGTATGTGATGCCTTTTGGCCTCTTGAACCCTTTAAGTAGGCTTTTTCGAGCCATTTCCGCTCCTTATTATTTCGAGTACAACTCGACTACCAGCTGTTCCTTGATATCCAGCGTATCAGTGACATCTTGGCGCTGTGGATTGATGACATATCGACCAGTCATCTCGTCCGCATTGACTTCGAGCCATGGCATGACGCCGGATTTTTGAACTTCCTCTAGGGCATGGCGGATCGAATCCATCTTCTTTGCTTGTCCTATAACCGAGATAACATCACCCGGCTTTACGAGGCTTGAAGCTATATCGACTCGCTTCCCATTAATAGCTATATGGCCATGATTGACCAATTGACGAGCCTGCGCGCGTGAACTTGCAAAATGTAAGCGGTAAACAACATTATCCAAACGTCTCTCAAGGAGAATAATAAGGTTATCGCCCGTCTTGCCGGGGAGCCTCAGAGATTCATCGAACAAGTTGTGGAACTGGCGCTCCATAAGGCCGTAATTGCGTTTCAAGGCCTGCTTCTCGCGTAGCTGCACCGCATATTCTGACTTCTTTCCCATGCGGGTTTTTGGGGCCTTTCCAGGAGGAAGCCTTTTTTTGTTGATAGGACATTTATCGCTCTTGCAGCGATCTCCCTTCAAAAAGAGCTTCCTGTTCTCGGCGCGGCACAGTCTGCATACAGGTCCAATATATCGAGCCATTTTTGTAACCCCCTCCTAGATGCGGCGAGCCTTGCGAGGCCTACAGCCGTTATGAGGAATCGGCGTAACATCATTGATCGACTTTACCTTGAGCCCCATAACACCGAGCTGTCTAATCGCGGATTCGCGTCCAATTCCAGGTCCTTTGACATAGACATGCGCTTCTCGCAGACCAGCTTGCATAGCCTTCTGTATGGCGGCTTCGGTCACGGTCTGTGCGGCAAAAGGTGTAGATTTCTTTGCACCACGGAATTCGTGGCTTCCGGAGCTCGACCATGCAATGGCGTTGCCGTTGAGGTCTGTCACGGTTACAATTGTATTGTTGAAAGTCGCCTGAATATATACGTTCCCTTCATAGACACTCTTTTTTTCTTTTCTCTTCTTGGTTTTTGTCGTAGTCGCAGCCACGTTCATGCTCCTCTGTTAAACAGCTTTCTTCTTGTTTGCAACGGTCTTTCTCTTGCCTTTCCGCGTACGCGAGTTCGTCCTGGTACGCTGACCGCGAACCGGAAGACCTCTGCGATGGCGTAGGCCACGATAGCAGCCAATATCCATGAGGCGCTTGATATTCAAAGCTACTTCGGTTCTTAGACGACCCTCGACCTTATAGTCGTTTTCTATGACTTTGCGAAGCTCAGCAATCTCTTCATTGGAAAGCTCATTGATTTTCTTATTGGCATCGATGCCTGTGGTTTCGCAAATCTTTTGAGCACTTGCCCGCCCAATACCATAGATATACGTAAGAGCAATATCGACATGTTTATTAGGGAGATCGACTCCCGCAATTCTTGCCATGAGCTTCCTCCTGCTCTTAGCCTTGTTTCTGTTTATGTTTAGGATTACTGCAGACAATCCTAACCACACCATTGCGCCGTATTATCTTGCATTTATCACAAATTTTCTTGACGCTTGTTCTAACCTTCATGGGTTCCCCCTATTACAAAACACGCAATTAAATCCTATTCGCGCAAAAATTTCTAGAGGTTCCTCGACTTGATACGGCCTTTGCGTACAAGACCGTCATAATGGTGCATCTTGAGGATAGCCTCAACCTGTGCCATGGTATCGAGATCGACTCCCACAAGAATGAGCAAGGAAGTACCACCAAGCAGATAAGCCAGCTCACTCGGGAAGTTGAACATCTGTTGCACCAGCGTCGGGATAAGCGCGATTAGGGCTAGATACAGCGCTCCGGGAAGTATGATGCGATTCAAAACCCTGGTAAGGTATTCTTCCATTTTATCGCTTCGAATGCCCGGAATAGATCCTCCGTTTTCGCGGATATTCTTGGAGATCTCCTGCGGGTTCAGTGTAACCTGTGTATAGAAATATGCAAAGAAGACGATAAAAATGACATAGAATAAATTATACCAAAACCCACTAGGTCTAAGCCAATACGAGAAATCCCTGAGCCACTTTGCCTGAACACCGAAACTCTGTGCAATCTGCAAGGGAAAAGTAAGAAGACTCGAAGCAAAGATGACTGGAATTACGCCCGAAGGATTGATCTTGAATGGGATATAGGTGTTCTGAGCCCCATACATTCTGCGTCCGACAATTCTCTTGGCATAGTTTACAGGTATCTTTCTCTCTCCTTGCTGTTCGATGACTACGAGCCCCACAACCGCAACGAACATTGCCAACACTACTATCGCGTATACTGCGTTAATTTCTCCCCGCTGAATGCTTTTTATGAGTTCGTAGGAAGCGTTTGGAAGCCTTGCCACAATACCAGCAAAAATCAAAAGAGAGATTCCATTTCCGATGCCGCGCTTGGTTATCTGTTCGCCTATCCAAACAAGGAACATAGTGCCTGTCGTAACTGTGAGTATGGCTATTATCGTATAGAGCGTACGGTTGGACATGACGATTGCATTGGGTATGCGATCTGCCCATACGGTCACCGAGAAACTCTGAATGATTGCAACTACGATCGTTCCAATCTTTGTCCAGCGAGAAATCTTCCGACGACCACCTTCTTCCTCGGCTATTGCTTTCAGCTTGGGAAAAATGACGATCAATAGCTGCATGATTATCTGTGCGCTGATATAAGGCATTACGCCCATCATAAAGAGCGAAAAATTCTTGAACGCGCCACCAGCAAAGAAATTTAGGTAATCGGTGATACCGCCGCTACCAGTGCTGGATTGCTGCGCGAAATATGATTGCAGCGCGCTTGCATTGATTCCGGGAATGGGCAAGTATGTACCCAGGCGGAAAATCGCGAGCCATAGCAGGGAAAAGAGAATTCTATCCTTTAATTCCTTGACCCTGAAGATATCGACGAGTGTATTAGCCATTCGCTCCCGCCTTCATATCATGCATCTGCCGAAGAACCTGTGGCTATAGGTGTCTCCACTTTGCCACCAGCGGCTTCTATCTTTGCCTTTGCACCCGAAGAGACCGCATCGACGCTCACCATGAGCGCGATATCGATCTCCCCTTTGCCCAATATCTTTACTGGCAACTCAGGCTTTTTCACGAGCCCTTTCATGAAAAGGCTCAGGGTATCCACGCTATCTCCGCTCTCGAATTTGGCTTCTAGGTCGCACAGATTTACAATCTGATATTCTTTGCGGAATGGCTTGTTTGAGAAGCCTCGACCAGGCAGACGCCTGTAAAGAGGCATCTGTCCACCTTCAAAACCAGGGTAGGTCTTGCCGCCAGAACGCGACTGCTGGCCTTTGTTGCCACGACCTGCCGTACCACCAGAACCCGAACTGTTGCCTCTACCAATAATGCGCTTTTTTTTGTTCGCACCCTTTGGGGCGTGGAGATAGAAATCAGGCATCACTCCACCTCCTTAATCTCAACCAGATGTTTCACTTTATCCACCATGCCTAGGATCTGAGGACTGGCTTCCTGTATGGTGCTCGAACCTATCTTCCGCAGCCCCAGACAGCGGACAGTTTCTCGCGCTTTAGGCTTTTGACCAATTGTGCTGCGAACCAATGTTATCTGTATTTTGGGCATGATTAACTCCACATGTCTTTGAGCGACTTTCCTCGGTTTTTCGCGACTTCTTGCGCATCCAAGAGTTTATCCAGGCCATCGAATACCGCACGCACAACATTTACGGCTGTTCTCGAACCTATACACTTCGAGATGATATCGATGTAGCCTGCACACTCCAGAATAGCACGCACAGGGCCTCCAGCAATAACACCGGAGCCGGGGCAGGCTGGTTTCATATATACCTTGGTCGCCTTGTAGATGCCGGTAACCTCGTGGGGCAGCGTGCCGTTCTTGACGGGCACCGTAACCATGGCATGCTTTGCTCTATCGACGCTTTTCCTGATTGCTTCGGTGACATCATTTGCCTTGCCAAAACCGAATCCGACATGGCCTTGCTTGTCGCCGACCACCGACAGGGCTGAGAAAGAAAACCTTCGTCCTCCTTTGACAACCTTGGCAGTCCTGTTCAGCTGAATAAGCTTTTCGGTGTAGCCTTCCTGCACACCGGAATCATCTTTCCTTGTTCTTTCCACTGCCGCCCCCTAGAATTTGACGCCAGCTTTTCTGACGCCGTCGGCAATCGCTTTCACGACACCGTGGTATTTATAGCCGTTTCTATCGAAGACAACCTGTGTAATACCTTTTTCCATGAGCCTTTTACCAATTTCTTCACCTATCAGGTTACCGCTCTGGACATTAGGTCTGAGGTCGCGAAATTGCTTTTCCATCGTAGAGACGCTCGAAAGGGTATGACCAACCATATCGTCGATAACCTGCACATAGAGATGCAGATTCGAACGATACACCGTCATTCGAGGCCTATCGGGAGCCCCAAAAATGCTCTTTCGAATATGGGTCTTGCGTTTTTCACGCTTGCGTCTCTTATCTGTCAGTTCTTTTACGCTCATCCTATCTGCCTCACTTCACGCCTGTCTTGCCGACTTTTCTGCGGATTCGCTCTTCTTCATAGCGAATTCCTTTGCCTTTATATGGTTCGGGCTTCCGAAGCGATCGCACTTCGCTTGCAAACTTGCCAACCTTGGCATAGTCTATACCTTCGATTATTATTCTCTGGCCATTCTGATCGACTGAGACTCTTAAGCCTTCGGGAATCACCACAATCATATCATTCGTAAATCCGATACTGAGCATAAGGAAGTTGCCTTGCACTTCAGCTCGATATCCTACACCAGAGATCACGAGAGATCGCTTAAAGCCCTGGCTTACACCGGTTATCATGTTGTCCAGCAAGCTGCGATATAGACCATGATAAGCCTTGGACTGCTTGGAATCATCCTTGCGCTCCACTACGGCAAATCCATCTCTTATTTCGATCTTGATATCGGAGCAGTATTCCTGAGAGAGCTTCCCTTTCGGTCCTTCGACGTGAAAAACCGTCGGCTCTATAGTCACCTTTACACCTTTGGGAATTGCTACAGGTCGCATTCCAATTCTCGACATACTTTACCTCGCCTTACCAGACCGTACAGATGAGCTCGCCGCCTACCTGCTTTTCCACAGCCTTTCTACCGGTTATGACACCATCGGAAGTCGAGACGATGGCAATACCATAGCCATTGAGAATCCGCGGCATTTCACGATACCCGGAATAGACGCGTCGCCCTGGCTTAGAGACCTTGCTCAATCCATGGATTATGGGGTCATTCTTCTCATCGTATTTGAGAAAGATCCTGATAAAATTCTGCCCCTCATTCTGGATCTTCTTGAAATTTTTGATATAGCCCTCGGTTTTGAGAATCTTTACGATCTCAAGCTTGAGCTTGGAAGTCGGGATATCGACTTTCTCATGCCGAGCTTCATTTGCGTTTCGAATCTTGGTCAGCATGTCCGCAATGGGATCAGATACACTCATTGCACCCTCCTACCAGCTCGATTTTGTGACGCCCGGTATTTTGCCTTCGGAAGCAAGCTTCCGGAAGCAAATGCGACACATATCGAATTTTCTCATATACCCGCGAGACCTACCGCAGATTTTGCATCTGCGAACCAGACGAGTGGAGTATTTCGGCGTTTTCATCGCCTTTAAAAACATTGCTTTACGAGCCATCTATGCCTTCCTTATTTTCTGAAGGGCATGCCCAATTTGGCAAGAAGGCTTTTTGCCTCCATGTCCGTCTCGGCTGTTGTCACAATCGAGACGCTGAGCCCCATAACCTTCTCGATCTTATCGAAATCGATTTCCGGAAAAATAATCTGCTCTGTCAGACCAAGAGTATAATCCCCATGGCCATCGAAGCCATTCGGATTTACACCACGAAAATCCTTAACACGAGGCAACGCTACATTCATCAACCTGTCGAGAAACTCCCACATCTGGTTTCCTCTCAGAGTTACTCGTGCGCCTATCTCCTGACCTTTGCGAATCTTGAAGTTTGCAATGGATTTCTTTGCTTTTGTCTTGATCGCATGTTGGCCGACAATAGTCTCCAGGTCGCTTATTGCCGCATCGAGAAGCTTCTTGTTATCGCGCGCCTCGCCTACACCCATCGATACTACTATCTTTTCGAGACGAGGTACCTGCATTGTTGAGCTGTAACCCAGCTCATCGAAGAGCTCCGGGATCACCTTTTCACGATAGAACTTTTTGAGCCGGGGAACATAGGCTTTGGTTTGCGTCGGTTGTGCTGCGGTAGCCTTTTTTGCAGCATTTGTCGTCTGAGCTGCCATCAGAGTACCTCCCCACATTTTCTGCAAACCCTCTTCTTTTTGCCATCGATGATCCTGTAGCCAGCGCGAACGGGTTTACTGCACTTCTTGCATACGATCATAACATTGGATATATGAATCGGCGCCTCGATTTCCACTATGCCACCGCGATCCGTCTGGGATTTCTTTTTCATGGCTTTTTTTACCATATTTAGACCGGACACTATAACACGACCATTTTCGTGGTTGATCTTGAGGACTTTACCCTGTTTTCCACGCTCCTTACCGGCTATTACTTGAACAAGGTCTTCTTTTCTAATTTTATGCTTCACATTAGGCATATTCAGACTCCTTATAGGACCTCGGGAGCAAGAGAGATAATCTTCATATAATCCTTCTCGCGTAGCTCCCTGGCAACAGGTCCGAAAATGCGCTTGCCTTTCGGGTTTCTGTTAGCATCGATTAGAACGCACGCGTTGTCATCGAACCTGATGTATGTTCCATCTGGCCGCCTATACTCCTTATGTGTGCGCACGACAACAGCTTTTTCTATCGACCCTTTTTTGACCGCCGAGTTGGGCAGAGCTGTCTTTACCGCAACGACGATGATATCGCCGACGCTCGCATACCTGCGCCGTGTACCACCTAGCACCTTGATACACTGGACAGTCTTCGCACCTGAATTGTCGGCGACATTCAGCATGCTTTCTACCTGAATCATAGCCTACTCCCGCTCGTTATTTTGCCCGCTCGACGATTTGAACAAGCCGCCACCGCTTTTCTCGCGACATTGGCCTGCATTCGACCACTGAAACGGTATCGCCGACATGCGCTTCGTTGTACTCATCGTGGGCTTTTACGCGCTTCGTCCTATTGACGTATTTTCTGTACAGGGGATGCAGCTTGCGCATGATAATTTCCACAACGATAGTCTTATCATTTTTGTCCGAAACTACGATGCCTTGAAGAACAAGCTTTCCCTCGGTCATCTTTTGGATATTCGCATCCACGTTCTTTCTCCTGAAGAATTATGCCTTCTTCGCGGCCTTGCTGCGCTGGGCTTCGGCAATTCTGGTTTCTATACGCGCAATCTGGCGGCGAAGATTTCTCTTCTCTACCGGATTCTCTACGTGGCCGACCACCATCTGGAAACGCAGGTCAAAGTATTTCTTTCGAAGCTCATCGCGCTTGATGAGTAATTCCTCCAGTCTTAGGTCCTTGAATGAGTTTTTCATGGTGATCACTCCATCTCGCTACGGATCGCAAACTTCGTCTTGACAGGGAGCTTGGAACCAGCAAGGCGCATGGCTTCTTCCGCTACCTTTTGTTCGACGCCAGATAGCTCGAAAAGAACCGTGCCCGGCTTGACTACCGCAACCCAGTATTCAGGACCTGGCTTTCCACGACCCATGCGAGTTTCTGCGGGTTTTTTGGAATATGGCTTATCCGGGAAAATCCGAATCCACATCTTTCCGCCGCGCTTGATATATCGGTTTAGCGCGATTCGTGCGGCTTCGATCTGACGATTGGTTATCCAGTGTGGCTCGAGGCTCACAAGACCATAATCGCCAAACACGATCGTATTGCCCGAATGAGCTTCTCCGCGAATCCTGCCACGCTGCTGCTTTCTATATTTTACTCTCTTAGGTAACAGCATAGTCTAGCTCCTTGCCTCACCTTCTGTTCGACTTGCTTCAGGTCTTGGAGCAGCATGGCGTTCACTGCGATCAGATTGTTCGCCATGTTCGGCTCGCTCAACACGCTCGCGTCGCCCCTGCCTATCTTGACCGCCTTCCCTGCGCTCTCCGCGAGGCTCTCCAGAGGACTCTCTTCGCGCTTTCCTGGCAAGCTGACCGGCATCTTCGTTTTTATCCTGAGAATACACCATGCCCTGGTATATCCAAACCTTTATGCCGATCTTGCCAAAAGTAGTATTTGCTTCGGTAAAGCCGTAATCGATATCCGCACGAAGCGTATGCAGAGGAATTCGTCCATCCTTGAGCTCTTCGGTGCGGGACATATCAGAACCGCCTAGGCGACCCGATAGCCTGACCTTGCAGCCCTGCGCACCACCCTTCAATGCGTTCTGGATTGCGGATTTCATGGCACGCCGGAATGATTGTCTGTTCTCCAGTTGGCGCGCGATATTCTGAGCCACAAGTTGAGCGTTCGTGTCGACTTTCTTGATCTCTTTTATTTTGATCTGCAGTTTCTTCTGTGTAACCTTCTGGATCTGTGCTCCTATCTTGTCGATATTCGCACCCTTGGTTCCAATCAGCACACCGGGACGAGCGCTATGGATTACCAAGGTGATGCGCTGTGGATGGCGGATGATCTCGATTTCCGATATGTCCGCACCCCTGGTCTCGTCCAGCTCGAGAAGCCGACGACGGATAGCGAGATCTTCGTGCAGGGTCTTCGCATACTCGCGCGGTTCTACATACCAGTGCGAGCTCCAGTC
>JAAYWE010000229.1 GCA_012516755.1 Treponema sp. | reverse complement strand
TTTGCAATTTCGTTTGGATAGAATACATCAAGAGCATCGCATAATTCCAACATCCAGGATTTTCTAGTTTTCTTTGTATCTCTTTTTATTTGCTTCTTTTCTCTCATCTAGTTGCATGCTCAAAGTATTTCTTTCCCAGAATACGCCGCTTGAATAGCCTTGTATTTCTCTATTATGCTCAGCGATATCCAATCTCTTTTCAGTCCAGCAGCAATATTCTTCATTGATCTCTATTCCAACATAATTTCTACCAAGTTTTTTAGCTACAACAGATGTTGTACCAGAACCAACGAACGGGTCTAAGACGATACCATTTTTAGGGCAGCTTGCAAGGATTAATTTTGCAATTAGTTTTTCTGGCTTTTGTGTCGGATGCTCTGTGTTTTCTGGCATTGACCAATATGGTATAGAAATATCGTCCCAAAAATTACTAGGGTATGTCAAACGAAAATTGCCATTCTCTGTTTCTTCCCAATCTTTTGGCGCTCCATTTTCTCGATACGGAGCTATCACTCTTCGTTTTTGCTTTACTGATTCCACATCAAAGTAGTAATCGTCTCCCATTGTTCCAAACCAAATATCCTCTGTGGTGTTCTTCCAATTCTTCTTTGCTCCACGTCCCTTCTCTCTTTGCCAGGTAATTCTGTTTCTTACAATGGTATATTTCTTCATTATTTCGTATAGACAAGAAGTGCTTTTCCAATCACCACATATGTATATCGATCCGTTAGGCTTAACAACATTGATCAATTTCGGGAACCAACTTCCAAGATATTGCAAGTATTTATCATCATCACTTTTGGAAAATCTTATTCCATTGAAATCTTTATCCAAATTATAGGGAGGGTCAATAACAAGCAAATCAACAAATGACTTTGGCAGATAGTCAATAATATTGAATAGGTCAGAATAGATTGTCTTATTTATTATTTTACTTGGAAATAATGGGCTTCCATCAGGAATAAGCAGCCTTTTACTATATTTTTCTTTTTCTACAATATTCATTGTGAGAGTCTTATTCCTTGGGGCTCGCTGTTTTTCTCCTTCCATATGACTACTTCTTCTTATTATAAGAATAAAGCTTACCTTAGAGCAAGGCTTGTCACTATGTGATTGAATAAAAAGCGAGCCCTCTATCCCAATACTCTTTTTCACAGTAAACTTTGTTATTCTTGTATTTAATATAAAGAGGAAATATGCTTTATTTTGAAAAATTCAATCTTGCGGAGCTGCCCGAATTAGGCGCAGCCAAATATGGTTTGAGGCCTTCTCTATCGATGGTAGTCGGCTCGTTCTATACCTATATGGATTTAGAACGATTGAGCAGGGGAGTTGCGCAAGCTCTGGCGTTGAAGGGCGTAAAGAAGGGCGACCGCGTGGCTCTATTGGCCGAAAATTCTCCCCATTGGGTAATTGCTTGGTTTGGGATAGTCAGAGCGGGAGCCGTGGTTGTTCCAATCTTGAACGATTTCATGCCGAAGCAGATTGCCAATATCATTCAACATTCAGGCGCAAAGATCGTTTTTGGATCCAAGAAATTGCAGGCAAAGCTCGCCGATATGTCACCCAAGCCAGACATCTGGGATGTTTCCGAGAGTCTTGAGCCATCCACCGATTATGTCGAATTGCCGGCTGTCGAAGCGGATGATCTTGCAATGATCATATATACCTCAGGCACAACAGGTATTTCAAAAGGCGTTATGCTAAGTCATCGCAATATTCTGTCCAACGCGCTTGCATGCAAGAGCATAATAACTCTACGAAGGACAGATCGCCTTCTCTCGATTCTTCCGCTTGCTCACACCTATGAGTTTACAATTGGCATGGTAATTCCTCTCTTGTATGGAGCTCATATTTTCTATCTTGACAGGCCTCCTTCAGCATCGGCTCTACTTCCAGCGTTAAAGGCCGTAAAGCCTACAATTATGTTGTCTGTACCGCTTGTAATAGAGAAAGTGTACCAGAGTGGCATTGCTCCCGAGCTAAATGGGATGAAATTGTACAAGAACAAGCTCATGCGGCCTTTGATACTCCGCATTGCGGGAATGAAATTAAAGAAGACTTTTGGTGGTCATCTGCGCTTTTTTGGAATTGGCGGAGCGCCTCTGGCGGCGGAGGTCGAAGAATTCCTCAAGAAAGCTCATTTCCCTTATGCGATAGGCTATGGACTTACTGAGACCGCTCCTCTTCTTGCGGGTTGCGCTCCTAAAGTGACTTTTTTGCGTTCTACGGGTCCAGCGCTCAAGGGAGTAGAGGTGCGCATAGCCGATCCTAAGACCATTACTGGAGAAGGCGAAATCCAGGCAAGGGGCCCCAATATCTTCAAAGGCTACTGGAGAGATGAGGTTCGGACAAAAGAAGCTTTCACTGAAGATGGATGGTTCCGCACGGGAGATCTAGGATCGATCGATAATAAAGGTCGGCTTTTCGTACGCGGACGACTCAAGACAATGATCTTAGGCGCATCGGGCGAGAATATCTATCCCGAAGAGATCGAATCGATCCTCAATCAGATGCCTGAGATAGAGGAATCCCTTGTGGTTGAAGAGGAAGAGGGACTTACCGCGCTAGTATGCCTTAAAAGCGAGGTCCTGGATAATATTGGTGCGCGTTTGCAGGATCATCTCGATGCCGTTGGAGATCTGAGTTCGCGTGTTGGACAAGCTATCGCCCAAGCTGAAAAATCCGTTACAGGCAGCGTAAACCAAGCCTTGACAGATACCGAGAAAGCTATCGAGCGCCTTTTGGAGAGCATCCGCAAGGAAGCGAACTCAAGGCTTGCCGCTTTCTCACGCATTCAGCATGTAAAATTCCATCCCGAGCCCTTCGAAAAAACGCCGACTCAGAAGATCAAGCGCTTCTTATATGGAAAGAAGGGTGAAAAGCCAGAGCTTGCCCAATAAATATGCGAGCATAGCGGCGGCTACAATATTTATTTTGTCATAGATTATAGATTGCTGTTCTGCTTTGTTATTCCACGATTATCTTCAAATCAGGGAATGCCTTCTCGAATGCCTCTTGAGCCCTGCGTACAATGCCCGCCTTTACAACTCCATTTATTGCGGAGCACGCTGGGCATTGCCATCGAGGAGTACCGATGGCAAGCTTGACTAACATTGTTTTTTCTTTCTCGCTGTAGGTGACTTTCTCTAGAAGCCCGAGGTTTACTATTGGCTCTTCGGATTGTGGCTCTTTTACTTGGGCCAAGGTCTCATCGATCTTTTTTTTCATTTCAGGGTCCATAGGCGCCTCCTTTTACTTCCTTTTGTCTACTCTTGCCTTATTTGCTTATGCAGCTGGCATATAATACATTGCGGGCGCTGGTTATCGCTATCCTCGCACTCCTTAGGGAGCTTCCTTAGGGCTGCACAGATCAAGCATAGCATCCTATTTATTTGATTCGCGAGGATTTTCCTGGCGGAAATAAGTGGGACATTGCACCAAAAAGGCTTTTAGATTGTCCGATATTTGGCCCTTTTTGGGCTTCAAGTAAAGAAAGAATGTTTTATTCTCTGAGTAGCAGCAGAAATGCGTTAGCGACGAGGCATCGGGCATGGAATCGAGAGTCTGGATAAGTTTGTCTCTTAGATTTGTCGAGCGCCAGCAGAGCACAAATGTCTTTCCAGCGCGCTGGATTTCCTCTTTGTGCATTTCCTCTAGGCCTTCAATTTTAGCCCTGCGAGAGTGTCTTTTTTCGATGATATGACCTTCTCCCACCAGCTTTTTGTCTGTAAAGATATTCATATAAAAGCGATCACAGTTGCCCACAACAAGGGAAATGGGCATATATAGGAGAGAATGGCGAGGGAACAGCGTGAAAGTGCCCTTTGCATTTTTCCATGGTTCTTTCAACTTATAAGCGAAATTATAACCAATCGCCCCGCCTATATTGACATAATCAGTATCTTTCGGTTTTAGGATTCCCTCTGCTTGCGATGAGAGGTTTTTCCCCATCCAGCGGTTTTTCTTTACTCCAAGGAAATACTGAATTGTCGCGACGACCCCAAGTGCAAATATCGCGAAGAATAAAAAATTATTCATTCTTTACATACCTCTTGCCTAGAAAAAGGTCTATGAATGGTTCGATGCCAATATGAACCAAGTCTTCTCTGGTGCTAATGCCATTTGGCGCAAAATCACAGATTAATAGAGGCAATTGGCCAAACTCGGGCGAGAGCGTCCATTCTGCCCTCGAAAGGCCTTTTTTATTCAGGCATACAGCAGAGAGCATAATCCCCAGCTGAGACAATTCGTCTTTGATTCTTATGGCTTCCGACACCGAAAGCTCATCAGGGTTTACAATGATGCTCATATAACTCCGCTTTGCAAACAAATCCTGCAACGATGTAAGTCTGGTTCTTATATTCTTGAGCTTTCCATAGACCTTATCATCTTCTTTGTCCACGCAGCTCTCTGCAACCGGCGACTGAGGATTTAAGCGGACGATTGTCTGTCGATCGCGAAGAATTCGCTCACGCAGTTTTGTTAGCTCTGCTACCCAAAGGCCTGAAATAGCCGGCATAGAAAGAAAGCGAAGCGTAAGAGCAGTCGGAGGCGTATCGAAGACCACAAAATCGTATTGAGGCGCAAGTCTGCGGCGAATATCTTCGATTGCCCACAGAACCGCATATTCTTCCGTACCTGGTGAATATTTTAGAATGCCAAAGAAAGAATCAAGATTTAGCGCTGAATTGTAAGAATAGTTGGCTTTGAGTTCTTCTTTGCTGTCTTCGAGATATCTATCCACCCAATATGCTAGATCGACTTCTAGCGCATCTAGCATGGGTTCGACTTTTTTGGGCTCTCCATTCAATTTTGTCTGAAGAGCATCTCCCAGGTTATGCGCAGGATCCAGCGATACCGCAAGGACTCTACTGCCTCTTCTTGCCAGAGCCATGGCAAAGGCACTGGATACCGTCGTCTTGCCTACGCCTCCCTTTCCAAGGAAGAAAATATTATCGCGCACAGAGACTCCTTAATCTATTTCGAGCATACTAGCCAATACACCCAGAGGGTCATGAGATAGATCCGACCTGGAGAGAAGTACAATCAGCTCTCTTTCCATATAGGGCAATAATTCTATGGCAATAGGCGATGGTGGCGAAGGCAGGCCTACAAAGCCTCCAAGAATAAGAAGCGCAAAGATATTCTCCAGCTCCTTGAGCTCGAAATCGAGCATCCCGGTTGCCTTTTCTCTGTTTACCTGAGCAAAGGTTTTGAATATATTCTTGATTATGCGGCCAAAGCGTTTTGGCATTTTTGCTTCCTTCGGGCTCATCTATATAAGACTTCTCTTGGCTCAACTATGATTGCCTAACTATAGCGCGCTCATAGCAAGATTGACAAGCTTCGAGCAATAGACTTAGTCATCACGATGAAGATTACTGGGCTCGAAGAAATGCTGCCTAGCTACCTTTGCACGAAATTGTCGTACACCCGTTTCTACTTCTTATCGCATCTCAACTAATTTGTCCAATATGCCATAGCTCATAGCTCAAAACAGAAAAAGAGCCGAAAAGCACATGGCTTCCGGCTCTTCGTTTTTGTCATCCGCCCATAATTGCAATCCAACGGACCAAAATTAGGCGGAAATTACCATTTATCAGGCTGTCTCTGGCTTCAGCTTATAGTTCTTTAGGAATGAGTTGATCATCATGAAGTTGAGTATGAGCATGAAGAGGTTGATGACTCCCACAATAACACCAGTAATTATGTTCATAGTCTTTGTGGCATCTGCAAAGAATACAGGGACTATGACGATTTCATACCAGATGAGCGCTACTGTAACAGTTATCCAAAGAAAAGCAGCCGGAATCAATACCGACATGACATATTTGGGGTTGAGCTTCTTCTTAACCCAGATTGCCATGGTGAGCATTACAACCGAGGCGAGGAGCTGGTTAGCTCCGGAGAAGGCGGGCCACATCGTATTGTATCCGCCAGACCAAGCTAGGAAGATCCCCAAAAATGCGATCACAACCGACGCAACCCACTTGTTCGAGAGTATTTTATAGGTGCTTGGATTCTTTTCCTTGAGGGGCTCAGCCATTTCTTGGACTATGTAGCGACCAAGTCTATTTGTCGTATCGAGAGTCGTTAGAGCAAAAGTAGACACCCATACCGCCGTAAAGAGCGTCATGAAACTCATAGGCAAGAAGGGGAGATTTGTGCTGACCATCAATGCAAAGGAATTGACAAATCGCCCGAGTGCAGGAGTGGCCATGAGCTTGTCTCCGAGTGCGGCGGCTCCAAAAGATGCGATAGAAATGATTACAAGAGTAGCAAGGAATCCTTCGACTAGCATTGCGCCATATCCAACGAACAGCGCATCATTCTCTTCTTTGAGCTGCTTCGCGCTTGTGCCAGAGGCCACAAGAGAATGGAAGCCCGAGAGTGCGCCGCAAGCAATGATGAGAGGAACAGTAGGCCAGAAGGGTGAAGGTTGAAGAGCGCCCGCGGGCCCAATGAGCTTGGCGCTAAAGGAGGTGAAGGCTGGTATCGAATCGAGAGGCCTTGCGCTTATCAACGCGGAAATACCTCCCACAAGCAATCCGAAATACAGGAAGAAAGAAGAGAGGTAATCGCGCGGCTGTAAGAGGAGGTTAACTGGCAAAGTTGAAGCTAACACGATGTACACAAAGATGATGAGGAAATATATTTCCTTGCCCATCTTGATGGGGAGCATATCGCCAAGCCAGAAGGCTAGGATGATCAATATGAGTCCTATCACGGAACCCCAGCCCAGTCCAAGCTTCGAGCGGTACATGGCAAAGCCTGCAATAACTGCGGCGACACAGAAGAATACAAAGGAAAAGAAGACGCGGCCATCGGCGGCGAACTGGCCTGCTACAATATCGCCAAAGGCTGCCACTACCAGCACACAGAGGAATAGTGTAAACCAGCCAAAGGTCGTGCCCGCCTTTTTGCCCATAAGGTCCTGGGCAACGAATTGCACCGAGCGGCCGTCGTATCTGACAGATGCCGTCAGCGCAAGATAATCGTGAATTGCGCCTAATAGTATGTTCCCTAGCCAAATCCATAATAGTCCTGGCAGCCATCCCCATGCCACTGCCATTGCTGGCCCTGTAATTGGGCCTGCGCCTGCAATCGAAGCGAAGTGGTGACCAAACAGGACATATTTGTTGGTGGGCACATAATCGACTCCATCTTCAAGTCTCTTAGATGGAGCTTCTGGCGCTTCTTTGCTTTTTAGTAGCTTGTCCCGGATTACCCGACCATATGCGAAGTAGAATATCAGGTATATCGCGAGGGCAACCAAGGCAATGAGAGTTGTCATGCAGTCCTCCTATCAGAAAACGGATATTTCATTTTAACTACAGTTTCTTGATGGCGTCAATGGTTTTTTATTCTATATTTGTGTACTATTGAGATGGATGGATCGCTTTTTGGATTTCTTGAATATTGGTTCCAATATATGGCGCTATTCAATAAGACGATATTCAAGAGAGTGTATATAAATTTTTTGCAAAATCAAACTTATTCGCAAAGGAAGTAATCGATGGAAGATCAAAGACTCAGAAGACTCGCGCAGCTCTTGGTAAATTATTCGACCAGAGTGCAAAATGGCGATAAGGTGCTCATTGAAAACTCCAACCTTGAACCGGACTTTACACGCCTTCTCATAGAAGAGGTGCATAGGGCGGGAGCACTCGCTTTCATTTCCTT
>JAAYWE010000228.1 GCA_012516755.1 Treponema sp. | reverse complement strand
GCCTCGCTTGATGAATCCGAAATCATTGAACAGATCGATATCGGAGGTGTCGCCCTGCTGCGTGCTGCGGCGAAGAATCATGCAAGGGTAGGAGCCTTGTGTGATCCGTTAGATTATGACCTTGTTGCATGCGAAATAGAAAAAGGAGGTCTTTCATCATCTACTTTGAGAGCACTCGCAGCAAAGGCCTTTGCTCGAACCAGAGATTATGATGCTGCGATTGCAGCATGGTTTTTAGAGAGCAATGCTGAAAGCCTAAATTCCGATGAATTTGCCTTGCCGGCTGCCGGATTGACCTCATTTGGCGCTGAGTTGGGCAATGAAGAGCCGGGCGGCGTTTTTTCGCTTGTAGGCAGAGTGGAGCGTACGCTGCGTTATGGCGAAAATCCTCATCAGAAGGCTTTTTTTGTTCTGCCCAAGACACGATCGATTGGCAGCATTATCCGCGGGCCTTTAGGTGGGCAGGTATTAGGAGGCAAAGAGCTTTCCTACAATAATCTGCTGGATCTAGATGCAGCCTGGCGAGCGGTTCTCGATTTCGAAGGCCCTGCCGCGGTGATTGTCAAGCATCTCTCGCCTTGTGGTGCTGCCGAGGCCGATAGTCTGCAGGAAGCATACAGAGCAGCCCTTGCCTGCGACCCAGTGAGTGCATTTGGTAGCATTGTTGCTCTGAACCGTCCCCTGGATCTCGAAACCGCCCTTATGATGAAGGGGCTCTTTTTGGAGTGCATAGCAGCGCCTGACTTCGATGAGGCTGCCCGTGAAATTCTAAAAGCGAAAAAGAACCTCAGGCTTATAGCCGCTGATCCTCTTTTATTTGAAAAAGAGGCGCGCGAGCTCAGGTCTGCGGCTGGCGGCATTTTGGTTCAGGATCAGGATCGTGGCGACCCCATGAACACAAAATGGAGTGTGGTTAGCGACAGGAAGCCCACCGCAGCCGAATGGGAGGCAATGCGATTCGCCTGGAAGCTGGTGAGGCACGTCAGGTCTAACGCAATAGTGCTGGCGGCGGGCAGGGCGGCGGTGGGTATAGGTGGGGGACAGACAAACAGGGTCGACGCAGTACGGCAGGCTTGCGAGCGCGCCGCTGACCGTGCCAGGGGTTCGGTACTAGCTTCGGACGCATATTTCCCATTTGCCGATGGCATTGAGGCCGCGGCGGGGGCGGGCGTGACAGCGGTGGTTCAACCGGGCGGCTCCGTGCGAGACGCCGAGGTGCTCGCCGCGGCCGACAAGCTTGGAATTACCATGGTCTATACCGGAGTTCGCCATTTCCGGCACTAGAGCCATATTGGACACGAAAGAACTATCTTAAGAGAGGTTGTAGAAAATGAGTCTTGAAAAACTTCTGCAAGAAGGCGCAGGTCTTACATTCGACGATGTCTTGATCGTGCCTAGATATAGCGAGGTTCTTCCTTCAGAAGTCGATATCTCCGCGGAGCTTGTCCCTGGAATTCGCCTTAAGGCTCCGGTGCTTTCCGCGGCCATGGATACCGTTACCGATTCCAGGCTAGCCATAGCCATTGCTCGTATAGGCGGCATCGGAATAGTCCATCGCAACCTATCGCCAGAAGCTCAGGCTGCAGAGGTGTACAAGGTCAAGCGTTCGGAATCAGGCATGATCTCCGACCCTGTGTGGCTTCCGGAAACTGCGACCCTTGCAGAAGCTGAGCATCTAATGGAGACCTACCGAATCTCTGGAATTCCCGTTGTTGATCCATTGACTGGTCGCTTAGTGGGCATAATCACCAATCGTGATAAGCGTTTCTGTGGCCCACAGGATATGCCAAAACCAGTATCGGAATTCATGACCTCCAAAAACCTCATAACCGCTCCCGAAGGGACTAGCATCGAAGAGGCTAAGGCGATTTTTCGGCGTTACAAAATCGAAAAACTCCCTTTAGTCGACGAAGAAGGCAGGCTCAAAGGGCTCATCACCCTAAAAGATATCGTCAAGAAAGAAGAGTATCCGAATGCAGCGGTGGATGCGCGTGGCAGACTTCTCGTTGGTGCCGCCGTAGGCGTTGGTTCTGATTTGGAGGAGCGAGTCAGCTTGCTTCTATCTCGCAATGTAGATGTGCTTGTCATCGATACCGCTCATGGCCATACGAAAAAGGTGATTGAGGCAATTCGACGCATTCGGTCTCTTTCTGGCGATATCCATGTAATTGCTGGCAATGTAGTAACCGCCGAGGGCACACAAGCGCTGATTCAAGCCGGAGCTTCGGCGATAAAAGTTGGAGTCGGGGCTGGCTCAATCTGTACGACAAGGATTATCTCCGGTGTAGGTATGCCTCAGTTGTCTGCAATCTATGAGTGTGCACAAGCCGCGAAGGCCTATGGTATCCCAATCATAGCGGATGGAGGTATTCGCTATTCAGGCGATATCGTAAAAGCAATAGCCGCAGGCGCAGAGACCGTCATGCTTGGCAATCTCCTTGCAGGTCTCGAGGAAGCCCCTGGAGAACTTGTGTTTTTTGAAGGTCGTCAATTCAAAAGCTATCGTGGCATGGGTTCGATCGGAGCTCTCCAAGGATATGGCCGAGATCGTTACGGTTCTGGCCAGTCTGATGCATCGACAGATAGGCAGTTGAACGTTCGACAGAGTGGTAAGGCAGTTCCCGAAGGTGTGGAGGGTATGGTTCCATATCGCGGAAAGCTCTCTGATTATATGGTGCAGATGCTCGGAGGCCTTCGCTCAGGCATGGGATATGCGGGCGCTCGGACTATTTCCGAACTAAGGAAGGCGCGAATGGTACGCATTACAGCCGCGGCTTATGCCGAAAGCCACCCACATAGCATCGTCATTAGCAAAGAAGCACCAAATTATCAGAAACGAGATTGAAGCAACCATGCTTATATAAAAGGATTTTTATGCGCTTTTTGCGCAGTTAAAAGCTGTTCTGCAAATGAAACACCCGAAGCGCAGGCATGAAAGTCTTTTCTGCTGCTCGAAGCCTTTGGCTATGTTGCGATTGCTT
>JAAYWE010000227.1 GCA_012516755.1 Treponema sp. | reverse complement strand
TAACAACCGACTTCGACTGGGACTCTCCAAATGCGAAGCTCTTGTTCGAAATGACTGCTAAATATGGCACACCCTATTTCCAGAATTTTATCAATTCAGATCTAAATCCAGCAGATGTACGCAGTATGTGCTGTAGGCTCATGCTCGATAAACGCGAACTGAGGAAAAAAGGCGGTGGGCTATTTGGAGCCGATGAGCTCACAGGCTCGATAGGTGTTGTGACAATCAACCTGCCCAGAATTGGTTTTCTTTCACGAAACGAAAAGGAATTCTTCGGCCGACTCGATGATCTGATGGAAAAGGCAAAGATAAGTCTTGTCATAAAACGCAAGGTTATTCAGCGCTTACTAGAGGCCGGCCTCTTCCCTTATACAAAACGCTATCTAAAGACTTTCGAAAACCACTTTAGCACGATTGGCATTGTGGGGATGAACGAATGTCTTCAAAATTTCTTCTCTCCCTCTATCACAACCGCTACGGAAGAAGGGAGAGATTTTTCTCTTAGGATTCTGCAATTCATGAAGACCAGACTAGCAGATTTTCAGGAAGAGACGGGCGATCTATTCAACCTGGAAGCAACGCCTGCTGAATCGACCTCCTATAGGCTTGCAAAGCACGACAAGGAAAGATATCCGGACATCATCACCTCTGGCGCAGATGAGCCCTATTATACGAATTCCTCACAACTCCCTGTTGGATATACCTCTGATATCTTCGATGCACTCGACCTCCAGGAGGAGTTGCAGACAGTCTATACAGGTGGAACGGTCTTCCATGTATTTCTTGGTGAAGCCATCTCTGACTGGCGAGCATGCTCTCAGCTTGTAAAGACTATAGCATATTCATATAGAATCCCTTATTTTACTATCTCTCCAACCTATTCCATTTGTCCGATACATGGCTACCTCGCCGGAGAACACTTTTTTTGCCCGGTATGCGCCGCAGAAGAACGTAGAAAAATGGAGCAAAGGGGCGAGAAGATCGCCGAGAGCGAGCATGATAAAGCCGGTAAATCTGTGGGAATCGTTGAAGCAGGCCAGACAGATGAGGGCGAACAAATCCTGGGAACAAGAACCGAGGTCTATAGTCGTATCGTCGGATATTATCGTTCGGTGAAGAATTGGAATGCGGGGAAAAAGGCAGAATATAAGGAAAGGCGCGTCTTCGATCCCGACTCAAAACCAAGCGAAAGAGCGACATGCAATAGCCCAGTACAGAGGGATTGCAAGGCTGAGTCTGATAGCCCTGAGCATTATAAAAGCGGGGCGCATCATGATGGCCATTATGATGATGCTTCTAGAGTGCTTCTTTTTGCGAGGAAGAATTGTCCGAACTGCTCACCTGTAAGAAGAGCTCTAGCTAGCAATGCAGATTTTGAAGAGATTGATGCGGATTCGATCGAAGGAATGGCTCAGGCTACCAAATTTGAAATATTCTCTACCCCAACCGTCCTTGTACTCGATGAAAATGAAGAGATAATAGCACGTCTTTGTAGTGTCGGAGAGCTCGAGAAATTTTTAGCGGCGCGGACGAGGGTGCATTCGTGAACAAGAGGCATAAAAAGAATAAATTGTATAAGAGCCAGAAAACTCAGAACCGAAAGAATAAACAAGCGCTAACCGATTGGATGTTGGCATGTGGAAATGATGAATAATGTCAGTTTGCCATCTTCCAGCGAGCCCATCCGCGTAGGCTTTCGCAAGACATCGCTCCTCGATTATCCCGCCAGGCTTGCAAGCGTGATTTTCTTTACAGGCTGCAATTTCCGCTGCCCATGGTGTCATAATAGAGAACTCGTACTCGGCGAAGCGGACGATTTGCTAGCCCTCGATGAATGTCTATCGATAATAGAAAAACGCAAGCATCTTGTGCAGGGAGTCGTTCTCACTGGAGGCGAGCCCTTGCTGCAAGGAATAATAAGCGAGCTGATAGCGCAAATACATGAGCTAGGCCTCCTTGTCAAACTCGATACAAATGGATCTCTTCCAGAAAAGCTAGCGACTCTGATCGAAGATCCGCGCACAAGACCAGATTATGTTGCGCTCGATCTCAAAACCGATGCCCGCCGCTATAATGATCTTGCTTTGGCGTCAGCGCAGATTAAAGCAGGGCAAATGAGCTTATGTTTTGCCGGGGTAATCCAAAGTCTCGAGCTGCTTGCGGGCTTCAGGGAACAATTCGAGGTCCGCAGCGTAGTTGTGCCGGATTATTTCGACGAGGAAGCCGTTGAGACTCTTGCAGCCCTTGTTCCTGAAGAGACACCATGGTATTTCACGGCCTTTGCACCAGGCAACTGTCTCGATAGCCGTTGGAATGATATATTGCCTCCGGATACAGATTATATAGATGCCCTGGTCCATCTCGCAGAAAAGCTGGGCAGGAAGGGTTTGAGGCGATGAATGAAGCAGAAGGGATATATGATAATTCTGTAAAAGGGTATTTATGCAGCATTTAGACATATTGACATTAATATAAGATAGCGTTATCCGAATTATTTTTATCACTTTATTTGAAATATTGATCATTTATGCTAAGAGATCTATTAAGGAAAAAAGATGAAGTATAATAACATTTCATACAGTTCCAAATAAGGAGCTCATTGTATATTAATTGTTATCATGCCTATGAGGAGAGATATAATGGAATCGATTCATGAATTGAAGCAAGAAGTGCTTGAAGCTAACCTAGCACTAGTTACCAACAAATTGGTTATTTCTACATGGGGTAATGTTTCAGGATATGATCCAGAATCAGGTATTTTTGTCATAAAAGCAAGCGGGGTTCCCTACTCAGCTTTAAGAGAAGAACATATGGTTGCTGTCGAATTGTCGGGGAAAATAATTGATACGAAGTATCGACCTTCTAGTGATACAAACACACACAGGATTATTTATAGTCATTTCAGTGAAAAAGGAATAAGAGGCATAGTTCATACTCATTCGCAGTATGCTTCAATATGGGCTCAGTTAGGCAGAGCGCTTCCCTGTTTTGGAACTACGCATGCCGATTACTTTGATGGGGAAATTCCATGTACCGAAGAATTGACCGATGATGAAATCTTAGAGGGATATGAAAAATATACTGGAATTAGCATTATAAATGCCATGAGGGATAAAGACCCCCTCAGGGTTCCTGCTGCCTTCGTAATTCATCACGGCCCATTTGCTTGGGGAGAAACTCCTGAGAAAGGGGTAATGAATAGTGTGGTTCTTGAGTATATCTGTAAAATGGCAATTATGATGAATATTGTCGACCCCAATATACGGCCATTGAGAGAGGCGATATTAAGAAAACATCAAGATAGAAAATATGGCGTAAATGCTTATTATGGTCAAATATCCAAAAGTAACCAGCCAATAAAATCAGATAAACAGGATAAAGAATAATGTGGACTAAAGTCTTCCTGTAATAGAATGTAATTTCTTTAGCACTTTGAACTTTCGCTCCATGTCAATCCTTGTTCGCTCATTGGCACAATTTTATCTTTATTTGCTTTATTCTCTATTTTTTCTTCTCTTTTACTGGCCCGTATGAGCAAATTATTCAGGGATGGAAGCAGTAAGTACCTTGATGCCCAAGCGATCGAATTCTTCGATGCTAACTGGATCTATATCTGAATCAGTGACAATAATTGATACTGAGTTCATTTGTGCTGTTTTGAAGTTTGCTACCTTTCCTAATTTGCTTGAATCAGCTACTAGTATTACCGAACCGCGAGTATTCCTGATCATAAGCCTATTGATCCATGCTTCCATCTGTGTTGAGGTTGTAAGTCCATATTTAATGCTAAATCCATCTATTCCTACAACAGCTTTGTTAGCGTAAATACTTTTTATTGCTCTAACTGTCAATTCTCCAACGAGTGTAAGCGATTCATGTCGGATTTCGCCACCAGTTAGCATTACATCGATTGATCCCTGGTGGATATAAATTGGGGCAAGGGGGTTGTTGGTCATTATTGCAACATGGGGAACATCGAGTTGTTTAAGAAATTCAATCGTTGTAGAGCCAGAATTTACAAAGATCATGTCACCCTCTTCAATAAGGCCTGCAGCAAGTATGCCTATTGCACGCTTCTCTGCTTGTTTCATAGTACTTTTTTGGGCAAACAATGGCTCAAGACCTATTCGATCGTTATAGATTGCACCTCCATGAATGCGCTCTATAAGACCTTTATTCTCTAGCAATTCCAGGTCACGACGAATCGTCATCTCGGTCACATTAAGAGAAGAGGCTAGTTCTGAGACTTTAACAGTGCCTTTTTGTCGCGCTATTGAACATATAGCCATTTGTCGCTGATGAGACGCTAGATTAGTCTTGTTTTCTCCACCGATCATAATCTCTCCGCTATTTTTTTGCGAAATATGTGAAGTATTTTGAGGAGAACACAACATCAGCCGCTGCGTCAAGTACTCCCAATTCAGATGCCAGGTCTAATACTGTATAGCGCCTACGAATAAGGGAAGCGATCTTAATGCTATTTATACATTCGCTGCGAGACAAACCTATTTGCCCTGGTTCTGTTGGGCATGAAGCATCGGAAAAAGCTTGCTTTAATTCTAAAAAGCTAGGGATTTGTATCATTACCTTTTTTGAAAGCTCTGGCCATACTTGATGAGCTCTTTCTATTCTTGACCGAAGTTCGAAAATTGATGGTGTCTTGGAAGTTATCGTTTTCTCAATCTCGCTTTTTAATAGTGGATCGGTATCAAGCAATTCCATAACATCAAGGCGATATTGCAGTAGATTATCGATAGGAGAAAATCCTTTATTTTCAACAAGTTTCCGCAATGCACCATTCTGACTAAAAAGCTCACTCATCAATGCACAAGATATGAGAGAACCAATTGCCACCTTAAAGCCATGCGAATATTTTTCTTTATCATTTTGATGTTGCAACATTTCCCAGGTATGTGATAAGAGATGCTCTGTTCCTGATGCTGGCCTAGAATCCTTGTACTCTTGTATAGCTAGCCCAGTAGAAATTAGGCCTCTATAAAGCATATTGATGGAGCTTACTGATCCTTGATAGACTTGCTTTGCTTGACTGAATAATGCTATCGAAGCGTCCTGTGCTAGTTTCCATGCAACGGGATCGATCATTTCTATGCCTAGGCTATCTGCAATTATCCAATCAGCTCCAGAAACCAATTTGGCTATGATGTCGCCATATCCCGAGGCTATTAATTGCGAAGGAGCTTTAGTGATAATGTCCTCATCCGCTATTATGCAAAGAGGAGGTGGACATTCGACCGTTTCTTTGAAGCCGTTTATAGTTATGGCTGCGCCAAAAGATGCATAGCCATCAACCGAAGGTGCAGTTGGAATGCATACATATCTAATGCTATTTTCGAAAGAAGCTCGTTTTACCAAGTCATTTATCGTTCCTGATCCTACAGCTATAGGGATAGCATTCTCAAGAGCTATTCTTCTAGTGATGATATTTAAAAGCTCAGATGAAGCATATGGAGCAGGAGATGCTGGTAAAATATATATTGCAGTGTTCGTTTCATGTTCGAGAAAGTTCGAGAAATAATCACCAACTGCTTTCCATATCGTTTCATCTGTAATAATCAAATATCGGCTATGGCCAAATATTGATTCCAGATAACTATGAAGCTTATAAAGGGTACCCCTATCGTACAGATTTATGGAGGTTTCAAGATGGCTGCCATGTTCAATGTTAATATATGTTCGATTCATGGCATTATTATATACATTATGTTCGATATGTCAATCAAAACAAACTCATCGAACAAAATATTATCAAAATTGCTTGACATTTTAATGATCCATGCTATCATACTTGCAATATCACGCCTATTGCGTGGAAAGAATGAGCTTGTAAAGGAGTAAAGCATGAAAAGATTCGTGATGTTAATAATAGCCTATTCCGCTATCGTTATGTCAGTATTTGCTGCCCCTGCTGATTTGGGGAAGTCGTTAGTTCTGTATTCGACGATGACAGAGAACGATATTAATAATCTTTTGAGTGGGTTTAATAAGAAATATCCCGATATTCGCGTCGAGGTAGTAAATGGCTCTGCTGGAGAGCTTGTTGCAAGAATTAGAGCAGAGAAGAATAATCCTCAGGGAGATCTAATGTGGGGAGGATTGGCCAATAGCGATGGTGATGTGAATAGTGATATTTTTGAGCATTGGCTTTCTGATTACGAAAATGAGGTAATGGAGGATTATCGATCAAACAATGGTTTTTATAATCTTGATCATCTTTCCACTCCAGTACTCTGCATCAATACTAATCTTGAGAAAAAGCTTGGGCTAAATATCACAGGATATTCAGATCTATTAAATCCTAAACTAAAAGGAAAGATTGTCTTGTCAGATCCAAATTCTTCCTCTGCAGGATGGAACAATGTATCTAATATCATGGCAGTTTTTGGCTATGACAGCAAAGAGTCTTGGGATTATATCAAAGCATTGATGAGCAATGGCCTTGTTATTTCGACATCATCATCTGTATGCTTCAAGAGTGTCGAGTCAGGAGAGTATGTTGTCGGTCTAACCTATGAGGATGGAGCTTCCACACTTTTAAAATCTGGTGCTAAGAACATTCGTATGGTCTACCCCAAGGAAGGAGTATCAGCCTCAGCTTTTGGATGCGCTGTTATAAAAGGAGCTCCTCATATGAATGCGGCCAAAGCAATGGTTAACTACCTGATGAGCGCTGAAGGACAATCTGTTCTTGGAAATGTTGGGACTATCAGGTTCACAAATAAGAATGCTAAGTACAGCACGACCTATCTTCCTCCTAATTCCGAGATTAAATGGATAAAGCGAGACGTTGATTGGCTTATCGCCAATAAAGTAAAAGTATTGGAGAAATGGAACAAACTTTATAATTCTATACATGGTTAATGCTAATCTTATTTATCAGTAATCTGATAATTAGGAACACTTAAATAATGGCTCATGTGCTAAGTAAAAGCCATGAGCCAGATTTTATTGAATGATATTGCCCTATTCATCGTGCGTCTTTCAAAGGATGTAAATTAAGCAAATTTATGCGAAGTGGTAGCTATGAGTGTAAATATTTCTGTTAAGCATGCATTTAAGAAATTTGGAGATAACACAATTATTCCTGATCTGAATTTGGAAATCAGAGAGGGTGAATTTCTTACTTTGCTTGGCCCTTCAGGTTGTGGCAAGACTACATTTCTGCGAATGATAGCTGGTTTTACTCAGATCGATGGGGGAGATTTTTACTTTGGAAATAATAGAATCAATGATCTTGATCCTTCTAAGCGAAATATAGGCATGGTTTTTCAAAATTATGCAATTTTCCCACATTTATCAGTACGAAAAAATGTAGAGTTTGGTCTAAAAAATAAGAAACTTTCGAAAGATGAAATAGAGCAACGAACCAATAAGTTTCTCAAATTGATGCAGATCGAAGTACTTGCTGATCGCATGCCCGACAAGCTTTCAGGAGGTCAACAACAAAGAGTTGCGCTTGCTCGTGCATTATGTATTCAACCTCAAGTGCTTTTAATGGATGAGCCGCTTTCTAATTTGGATGCCAAGCTCCGTGTAGAGATGCGTAAGGTAATCAAAAATATCCACCAAAGCCTTGGTATTACGACTGTATATGTCACCCATGATCAGGAAGAAGCGATGGCTATTTCCGATAGAATTGCTGTGATGGATTCTGGGGTAATTCAACAGCTCGGCACACCGAAGGATATCTACCGTCGACCTTACAATCTATTTGTTTCATCATTCATAGGGAGATCTAATATTATAGAAGGACATATTGTTATCAGGGAAGGAGCTGCGTTTGTCAATATTGGGGAATATGAATTCTCTTTAGCGAATATTCAAAAATCTCATATGTTAGAAAAGAAAGTCATTGTATGTGTTAGGCCCGATGAATTTTATATTGAGCGGAATACTGGTAGAGGAATTCCTTCCATAGTTGATGACTGCGTATTCCTTGGACAGAATGTGCATTATTTCATGCATCTAGAAGAAAACGGATTTGAAGTTGAGATTGTTGAACAATCTGCATTAGAGAGTGAAGTCCTTCCTGGTATGAGAGTCTTTCTGGGAATTGATCAAGAGAGAGTAAATGTTTTTACAGCCGATGGATCCACGAATATTTTGAGAGGTGTATATAATGATGTGCTTTGAAGCAGTGATATCTGCTGAAAGAGGCAAAGCATGAAGAAAAAAAGAAAATACGATGGATGGATAATAGTTTCTATCATAATATTTTTATTATTTGTGCTCTTTCTAATTTATCCTTTGCTTGGCATACTGAAAGCCTCTGTAATTGATTTAAAAGGGAATTTCGGGTTTAAGCAATTCGTAAAATTCTTTTCTCAAGCTTATTACATTAAGACTATTTTCAATAGTTTCAAGGTATCACTTGCTATTACAATATGCACATTATTGATTGGTATACCTTTATCTTATTTTTACACTTTTTACAACCTAAAAGGTTCTAAATTTCTCTTTGTGATTAGTATTCTATGCAATATGTCAGCACCTTTTATAGGTGCCTACTCTTGGATCCTTCTTCTCGGACGATCTGGTGCAATAACAACTTTTTTTAGAAATAAGTTAGGGATGGAAATAGGAAGCATATACGGTTTTGACGGCATTCTTCTTGTGCAATCACTTAAGCTTTTCCCGCTAGTCTTCATTTATATGAATGGAGCCTTCAGGAATATTGATAACACACTCATGGAAGCTTCCAGCAATTTGGGATGCGTGGGAATAAAGCGGTTTTTCAGAGTCGTGCTAAAGCTATCGATGCCTACTATTCTTGCAGCAAGTCTAATAGTATTTATGAGGGCATTTGCAGATTTTGGGACGCCTGTTCTTATAGGGGAAGGATATCGCACTTTTCCTGTGGAGATTTACAACCAATACGTGGGTGATACTAGCACAGACCATAATTTTGCAGCTGCCATCAGTGTCATCGCAATAGTGATAACTGCATTAGTATTCTTTATTCAAAAATGGGCTACAAGCAAGTATGATTTTTCTTTAAATGCCTTGCATCCGATTGAAAAGAAGCAGCCTAAGGGACTAAGCGGTTTCCTAATGTATGCCTATAGTTATATACTTGTCATAGTTGCTTTTATCCCTCAGTTATATGTTATTTATTTATCATTCAGGAATTGCGACCAGGCGGTATTTAAAGAAGGTTATTCGCTTGTGAATTATCAGTTAGCGGTGTCAAAGCTGCTTGGACGATCAATCAAGAATACCTTTTTCTTAAGCTTCTCATCATTAGCAATTATTATTCTTTTAGCAATTCTTATTGCTTATCTTGTAGTCCGGAGACCCAACATAATAAATAATAGTATCGACACGATGTCTATGCTACCATACATTATGCCCGGTTCGGTCATTGGAATAGCCTTAGTTATGGCATTCGACAGTAAACCACTGATACTCACCGGCACTATGATGATTATGATTGTATCTTTTGTAATACGGCGAATGCCATATGTCATACGTTCTGCTACTGCAACACTAATTCAAATACCGATGAGTATAGAAGAAGCATCAATAAGCCTTGGCACTTCAAAAATCAAGACTTTTTTTAAGATTACTGTTCCAATGATGACCAATGGTATATTATCTGGAGCTATATTGAGCTGGGTATCTCTTATTACTGAATTATCTAGTTCTATTATTCTCTATAACAACAAAACAATCACATTAACAATGTCAGCTTATGTCGCAATTTCACGTGGAAATTATGGTTTAGCTTGCGCCTTCTCGAGTATCCTCACATTACTGACATCTATTGCTTTGCTCGTATATTTGCTTATCAGTAAGTCCGAAGATTTGAAGATGTAATTGGAATCGGATGATGTCTGGCAATAATAGAGTCAAGCTCATTGGACTGGATCTAGATGGAACAATAACACAACATAGAAGTTGCTTAGAAGATGAAAACAAGAATATACTGGACAAGCTTCGAGCAAGGTATTCGCTATTGATTGTTGGTGCAGGGGGATGCGACCGTATTCATCAGCAAATGGATGGCTATCCTATCAACATAATTGGCAATTATGGGATGGAAATATCTCGTTACGACAACATCAATAATGAATTAGTGATATATCAACGCCATATTATCAAACCCAATCGGTCAAGTGTAATCGAGAGGCTAAAAAGAATTCGGGAACGATTTGGTTATACATCGTATGCTGGAGAAATGATCGAGTTTCATGATACTGGCATGGTGACATTTCCTCTTTTGGGCACAAAAGCTTGTTTAGAAGAAAAGCTTGCCTTTGATCCGACCAAGGAAAAGAGAAGATCTATATACAATTTCATCGTTTCTTATTTTCCGGAATATACTGTTTTCATTGGTGGAACTTCTTCGTTCGATTTAGTTCCTGCTCCTTTTAATAAACGTTGCGCTTTGGAAGAATATTGCAGTGAAAATGAAATTGATATGCGTGAAGTAATTTATTTTGGCGATGACTGGGGAATAGGTGGAAGCGATAGTCATATATATGCCTCTAATATTAGGTTTGTTATTGTAGAAGATTACCGAGTT
>JAAYWE010000226.1 GCA_012516755.1 Treponema sp. | reverse complement strand
ACTAACAATCCCCAAAAAGCATCGATAGCAATCTTGATGCCTTCCTTAAAGGAATACTTTCTCCCCTTGGGATAGTTTCTTCTTACCGCAATGGAATACACAATAACTGCAAGCGAAATACCGAGTAAAATACCGGGAATATAGCCTCCAAGGAAAAGCCTCCCTACAGACACACCTCCTGCGGCCACCGAATAGATGATCATATTGTGGCTCGGAGGGATAATTATACCCTGAGTTGCGCTCGTAACAGTGATAGCAACCGAAAAGTCGTTGTCGTAGCCATTCTTGGTCATCATGGGAATGATAATGACTCCGGTTGAGGCAACATCGGCTACCGCTGAGCCCGAGATACCTCCAAACAACATGCTATCTACTACATTGACCATGCCAAGACCTCCGCGAACTCTTCCTACCAGGACATTCGCGAGGTTTATGATTTTTTCCGCAATGCCTCCCCTTGCCATCATCTCGCCAGCGATGATAAAGAACGGAATGGCGAGCAAAGAGAAAGACTTTACACCTTGTACCATCTGTTGCACGATGGCCATGAGCGGTATATGCAGGTAGATGGCGGTTGCGATAGAGGCTGCGGCAAGCGAAAAAGTAATGGGTACTCTCAACAGAAGCAGAAGGACAAACCCTCCCATGAGTATTATCGTTGGAATAGTCACATCCATAGCTCTAGCTCCTCATGATGTCTCTGATTTTTCCGCCATGACCGGAAAAGTATGCTTCGAGTTTCTCGTCGAACATAGTGAATCCGAAAATATGAAAAATCGCTTCGACAATGGCCACAAAGCCTGACAAGGGAAGAACAAGGTAGAGAATTCCGGCGGGCATCATTGTTGCGGGCATGATGGAACTCATAGTGAACTTCACAAGCTTGCTTCCATATATGATCATGATCGCGCCAATGAAGATGTAGATAAGATCGGTGAGCATATCCAGAGCGCGATTTATAGAGGCGGAGATTTTTTCTCGGTTAACGAGATTTATGGAAAAATGTAAGCGATACTTTACTCCGAGTCCCAGCGAAAGGAAAATAAACCAGACTTCGAGCACAAGAGCAACTTCTTCTGACCAGTAGATTCCGCTATTGAATACATAGCGCAGCACCACATTGACGAATACTAATAGGAGCATCGCCACAATCATGATCATAGAGAGATTTATTAATAGGATATGGATAAATGTAACTGCGGAGACAATGAATTTTTTCATGATGAACCTCAGTTTTAGGCATAGAAAACTATATCGAAATGCGCGCAAGGCTGCATCTCATACTCGGTAGATTCAGATACGCAACCCTGCGTGCATCTCGACGGTCTCACCAAAAGAATTCGGTATTTATTTCACGGCGCGAATTCTTGCGACGAGATCCTGAATCTCTTTTGTTTGCTGCTTGTACATAGGCTCCACTGCTTTCATCCATTCCGTCTTGTCGGGTATAGGGATGATAGTGCAGCCTGCCGCCTTGACCTTATCCATGGAAACCTTGACATAAGCATCCCATTCAGCGCGCTGATAATCGATGGCATCCATTGCTGCCTTCTTAATCAGATCCTGATCTGCTTTCGACAATCTCCCAAGAGAAATCTTCGAACCGATGATTATCTCTGGAACCATCGTATGCTCGTCTAGAGTATAGTATTTTGCAACTTCATAGTGGCTTGCAGAATAATAGGACGGCGGGTTATTCTCTGCGCCATCGACTACTCCTGTCTGCAGACCAGAATAGACCTCTCCATAGGGCATTGGTGTAGGTATCGCACCGAAAGAACGCACTAGCCCCAACATTAGCTCACTCTCTTGTACCCTGATCTTCATGCCTTTCAGATCCGCAGGCGTATAGACTGGCTTCTTGCTATTGTAAAAACTCCTCGCTCCTGCTTCGAACCAACCGAGACCGATGAAGCCAAAAGGTTCAAGGCTTGCAAGGAGCTCCATGCCGATATCGCCCTTCAATACTTTCCACATATGATCTGAGTCTCTGTAAAGGTAAGGCATCTGGAATGCATTTAGTTTTGGAACAAAGGCGGCAACAGGGCTTATAGATACACGAGTGATATCTATGGCTCCGAACTGCACCTGTTCGATCACCGCCTTTTCTTCGCCAAGCTGAGAGCCCGGATAGACTTCGATTATTATCCGTCCATTCGAGCGTTCCTTTACAAGGCGAGCGAATTCTTCATCCCCCAATTCCGTGGGATAGCCTTTGGGATGAGTCTCGGCAAGCCTCAATACAATCGGCTTAGCCTGAGCAAACAGCGTCGACGGTAAGAGGATAAGCAACAAGGCAAGCGCGATAATACGAAACTTTTTCATACGCACAACCTCCTTTAGAATTTAATCTTTTGCAGATATTTGAGATATACCTGCAATTAGTAATTATAGGAGGCTATTTTTCGTTTTGTGTTTGGTAATTCCATGCCTATTCTTGGCAATATGGTGCTTAGAAAGACTCTAGCTCGATCTTGGCTGGAATTGTTCGATATAGCGCGACGGCGAGATACCTTCTATTTTGGTAAATACTTTTGT
>JAAYWE010000028.1 GCA_012516755.1 Treponema sp. | reverse complement strand
TGCACAGGTGCTTATCCACAACCATCCCTCTGGAATACTATTCCCTTCGGACGCAGACGTCGTGGTAGCGGCCGAGGCAAGCGCCGAAGGCTTTGGCAGCTATATTGTTGACAACGAAGTCTCACATGTTCTCGTTGTAGCTGAACCGATAAAACCCAAACTCATCCGATCCCTGGATGCAGACGAAATCGCGGCCGTGCTCGATTCTCATGGAAAACTGTCACATATCATGCCCGAATTCGAAGCGCGGCTCTCACAGGTAGAGATGGCTCACGATGTGACGGAGATTATCTCAGATGGAGGTATTCTTGTTGCCGAAGCGGGTACTGGCGTAGGAAAATCCTTTGCATATCTTATACCGGCCTTAGCCTGGGCAATCGGAAACAGCGAACCTGTTGTGATCTCTACGGCTACTATCAATCTTCAACAACAAATCTATAAAAAGGATTTTCCGATAGTGAGCTCCTTGTTCAAGAAACCCGCAAAGGCAGTTGTTGTCAAGGGGCGAGGGAATTATCTATGCAAGCGCCGACTCTATGCGGCAATAGAGGAAGATGCTCTCTTTTCCGATTCTTCGATGAAACTCAGAGAGATTCTCGAATGGGACAACGGTGGAGGAAGCGGAGATAAGTCAGACCTTGCTCTGCCGGATGATGATCCTATATGGAGTCGCGTATGCTCCGAAAGCGATTATTGTCTATCCCTGCATTGTCCTTATCACGACAAATGCCATGTAATCCATATAAGGCTGGAAGCGGCAAGCGCACAGCTCATCATAGCCAATCATCATGTTTTACTAGCGGACTTAGAAGCAAAGCGAATACGAGAAGGGATCATCAATACGGTTTTACCTTCGTATCAGGCACTTGTGATAGATGAAGCTCACGCACTCGAAGCAAGTGCAACGAGTCTCTTTTCCGAGACTTTTTCAAAAAGGTCTATCCAAAGATTGCTTCTTAGACTTTCAAGACATAAGAAGCGAATCCAGGTGGGAATATTGGCTTCGCTATCGAAATTGCCCGATATTCCATCGATGCTGATCGATGCTGCTCGTCTTCAATTAGAGAATACCGAATCATCAGCCGATGCTTTCAATGCTGTCGCTGCAACTTGCTTTTTGGAAAATGAATCAAGCGTTCTTGTAAAGAATTTGTCTGGCCTTAATCGTACCATGTTTCTGTCAGCTCTGCAGAACCTCGAAAAAGAGATCGCCTTGCTAGTAACGCGACTTGGCGAAATCTCTGAAGCAATCGCCCAGGAACTGGAAGACGAAGAAAGTGTTATAGAACTCAGGATCACACTTCGATCTCTGGAAGAGATGGCAGCTCTATTGGCTCAATTCATAAAACCAGAATCAGAACCCGGTTCCATATTCTGGCTTCAAGTCGATAAAAAGAATCCTAAGGAGCCTATTGTGATATGCAGCGCTACTCCTCTAGATGTGGCTCCCATACTCTCGGAACGACTTTTTGAAAAGATTCGTAGCTGCATTTGCACAAGCGCAACTCTCACGATCAATGGCTCCTTTCAATGGTGGCGGAGCAGAGTCGGATTATTGGAAAGAGGAATATCAAAGACTAGATTGTTAGAAGCAGGACAATCCAAATCCAACAGGGATTTGAAGAACAGACTATCCGGCCAGACCTTGGAAAGAAACTCCATACAAAACCCAAGAATTCTGCAAAAGAATTATCCTTCGCCATTTCCCTATTCCAAAAATGCGATGCTTGCTATAGACACCGAGGCTACTCCGCCGGATAGCCCTGAATTCCAAGCCTACTTGAACACGGCCGTCGCCAAACTGCTCAAGGCTTCGCGCGGGCGTGCACTCGTGCTTTTTACCAGTCACAAGGCACTTCGCGACACGTACAACGCGGTCTCTCCACTTCTGGAACAAGAAGGCGTATTGGCCCTTCGACAGGGACAGAAAGATAGGTATTCTTTGCTTCGAACCTTTGTCAACGACATTTCCAGCGTCCTTTTTGCGACCGAATCCTTCTGGGAAGGTGTAGATGCACCAGGCGAGACTCTTTCGTTGGTCATTATCACCAGACTTCCATTTCGCGTACCAACCGATCCAATTCAATCCTCGAGAGCAGCTGCAATCGATGCTCGAGGCGGAAATTCATTTGCGGAGATGAGTATCCCTGAGGCGGTAATTCTTTTCAAGCAAGGCTTTGGACGGCTTATCCGCCATTCGCAGGATCGTGGGGTAGTTGCTGTTCTCGATGTTCGTATCTTAAAAAAGGCCTATGGGAGTCTTTTTATCTCGAGCCTGCCTAGATGCAGACTCGCGATGGGGGCTCTGGACTCTATTTGTCGCGATGTGGCAGAATTCCTTGATAATGAAAGGTAATCGATTCGATGAACGAAGAAGACGATACAATTAATGCTCAAAGGCAGCGTTTCCAGTGCATAGGACTACTGAAAAATTCTGCCCAACAATATGTATGGGGCGATACACAAGGGATTACGCCCTTTGTGGAAGCACATCCGGTACCGGGTTATCCTATTGGGGAGGTTTGGATGGGAAGCCACGAAAGAGCACCCTCTAAACTAATTTTCAATAATTCGGAACTGGCTCTTGATAGGCTAATAAGACAAGATCCCACTTACTGGCTTGGAGATCATATTTCTACGAAATATGATGATTTACCTTTTCTATTCAAGGTGCTCGCCGCGGGTTCTCCTCTATCCCTTCAGGTCCATCCAAACCTAGAACAGGCGGAGATAGGATTTTCAAGAGAAGAAGCTGCCGGCATTGGCCGATTGACTCCGGAGCGAACATTCAAGGATCCACACCATAAGCCAGAACTAGCCGTGGCACTTACATCATTTAAAGCTCTGGCTGGTTTCCGCCCCATAGAAGAAATATGCTATCTTTTGGGTCATAGGCTATGCGATTTACTCGATTTTGTAGGAAAAGATAGAAGTGAGCTCCGTAGCTTAATAAGGCGTTTATTTCGCATTAGAGGTGAGGAATACTCAGCCTTTGAGACCGAATTGAATTATCGAGCCAAACAACTCATGTATTCGAAACAAGAGGCCGTCCGAGATGCTGCACATTGGGTGTTAGAGCTTCAATCGCGCTATCCAGGTGATCCAGGACAATTTGCTCCCCTTTTTCTCGATTTGCTGCAGCTGGAACCTGGCCAGGGTCTATTCGTACCAGCTGGTGTGATTCACTCTTACCTGAAGGGCAGTATCCTTGAGATTATGGCTTGTTCAGATAATGTCATAAGGGCAGGTCTCACCAGTAAGCATATGGATGTCGATCTTCTATGCGATATCCTCGACCCGGAGACGAAACCCATGTTAATCTCTCCCGAATACCAACGATTCGAATGGGGAACCCTTGCCATCTATAAGACTCCAGCGAGGGAATTCCGCCTTGAGTATTTCGAGACGAATTCCGACGCATCATCTTCTCCGATAGCAATCGCTTCTAAAGGGCCAAAGATTCTTCTATGCATCAAAGGAAGCTTTAGACTTTGTACCAGAGAACAAATCGAATTGTCAGCTCGCAAATCATGCTTTATTGCAGGATCCTGCGAAAAGATCGAACTGAGAGGACAAGGCAAGCTCTGGCTTGCTACCGTTGGCGAGATAGACACATGAATTCGGTTTCGCACCCAGAGCTAACAGGCTCGAATCTGGGTCAGCCCTCCTTCTCAGAGGAGCATGGATCTGATCCCACAATTACTATCTGGGTGGACGCCGATTCACTTCCAAAAGATATCAGGCCAATGTTGATAAGAAGGGCTATGGCAAAAAGAAAATACGATGGTGTTACGATCCTTGTGCGCTTCGTAGCAAGCCAAAACCTTCTGGAAATTCCAGGAGATTATCTCATCCTTGTCCAGCCTGGCGAGGGAGCTGCTGATCTCTACATTGAAACTCATGCAGAACAGAACGACATCGCCATAACCCGAGATATCCCTCTCGCAGAACGCCTTCTAGCGCATTCGGTTAATCCAATGAATGATCGCGGCGATATCTTTACTGCAGAGAATATCAGTGAACGACGTTCTCTTAGAGATGCTATGGCTTATATGCGAGATTCGGGTATCGCTCCACCCAGCCCTAAAGGCAACTTGCGAAAGCCATCCGATATAAAGAGCTTTGCGGATGGTCTCGAAAAACTCATAGTCCAATCTGTGAGATCAAAGAGACGATGCTTAGAGAACCCACCCAGGTCTTAAAATTCAGGCGTCCCTGAAATCGATGGTTCATCTGCTTTTTCTTTGTCCTTAGTCTCTTGCAGATTATCTATCTCCGGAGAGGGCTCAACAGAATCCATTGGGGATAAATCCGAGGATGTATCGCCAGATGCTCCATCATCAGAATCTATTGGAGATGAATCTGTTGGAGATGAATCTATTGGAGATAGATCCGAAGATGTGTCCTCTAATAGTTCACCATCATTTGGAGAGACCTCTTGTTCTGTTTTAGAATCCTCCTCTTCATCGGATAGCTCCGATATATCG
>JAAYWE010000225.1 GCA_012516755.1 Treponema sp. | reverse complement strand
GCCAGCGCTACTATGGGCACATGACTATCAAAATAGCTTCGAGACATACAGAACTACGATAACCTTTCAGCGCCTATTATTACAAGGAGTCTATACTGCTACGAACCTTGTGTATAAGAAGTTGAAATAAGAAGGAGGAAAAAGGCCGAATAAGGGAATAGCAAGGAACTGACTATTCAGTCTTTCCCTTTCTGCCCTAATCCAAAATGTCTCCATAATAAGGCAGCTCCAAAGGGAATCTAGTATGTGGCTCCAGGCTTTTACAACTCTGATTCAGCTCGCTTGTAATTTAGTCAACCCTCACTGGACAGAGCCTTTGCGTCGGAGGATAATTGCTCTGTTATTGTCGGTTTACTTTGAATCCTAAGGAGCATGCATGGACAACAAGAAATACTCAAGAAGGCGCTCTGCGCTCGCGGCAGAGCTTATGCGAAAAGGCCTAAGCGCCGTGATAGTATCGGATTTTGAGAATGGGCGCGATTCGTCGTTGCGCTATCTGTGCGGTCAACCTTCGGATGCATTGCTGGTGGTCAATAAGAATGCTACATCTGTGCTTATCGCCTGGGATGTTAATATGGCTCATCGAATGGGAGATTCGAATCATATTCTACCATTTACGGATTTTGGGAGACAATCCGCTCAAGCGCTTAAGGCGGCGCTCGATCTTTTGGGTTTAGAGAAGGGCTCGAAGATTGCGCTTCCTGCTTCTACTCCCTATCCCGAATATATAGAACTCGTTCAATCTCTCGATGCATTCGACCTTATATGCGAAAAAAACGGCATCGATAGGTTTATAAAGGAAATGCGATCAAGAAAGGACGCAGAAGAAATAATTCTATATCAAGAAATATGCCAATACACCGACACCCTGATGGATATGGTGGAGAAGGAAGTTGCAGCTGGTACTCTTTCTACAGAGCTGGATGTCGCTCTTTTTCTAGAGCGACAAGCAAGGCGAATGGGTGCGGAGGGAATGGGATTCGAAAGCCTTGTCGCTGGACCTGAGCGCTCTTTTGGAATCCACGCTTTTCCTACTTTTACCGCGGGTCCTTTTGCTAACAAAGGGCTTTCCATTCTCGATTTTGGTCTGCGCTTCGAGGGCTACACCAGCGATGTGACCATGAGCTTTGTAGACAATATTCTTAGTCAGGAGCAAAAGACCATGATCGATCTTGTAGAGGAGGCGCATCGCATTGCGGTGGAGGCATGTGGACCAGAAGTATCTCTCTTGAAGGTTGCTACACTTGTTGATGAATTCTTTGCCAAAGCTGGATGGTTCATGCCACATTCGCTTGGTCATGGGATTGGTTTAGATGCGCATGAATTACCTACGCTAAGCATGCGAGCCATGCCAGACGATCTCTTGCTTCCCGGGCATATTGTGACCATAGAGCCAGGACTATATCATCCAGAACTGGGCGGTGTACGCCTCGAAAACGATGTGCTCATAACCGATACAGGAGCCGAAGTAATTACTCACTCAAGAATTGTCAGATTGTAGGTTCTTGAAGTCAGACTGCTCTCCAACTTAGTCTCTGACCAGCGCACATAGGCACAATGCCATCGATCATCGCTGGCACAGTCCAAGGTATCCGTTCGAAGGCTATCGAACGCGCATCAAGGTTTTGCTGTTCCTGCCTTTCAAAAGAAGGTTTAGCCTCAAGGCCATAGAAACGCGCGCCATTCTCTGATAAGAAAGGAATCAGTTGGTCAAGACCACCTAAGTCGTTAAAAAGTTCTACAAGCGCGGGAAGGGCGGTCGGAGCTGAATAGACACCAGAAGCAGCTGCGGCACTCTCCTTTTTTTCTCGTAGGTGAGGTGCCGAATCGCTTCCAAAAAAGAACTTATTCGAGCCAGATAGCACGGCCATTCGCAGCGCATCTCTGTCGCGTTCGAACTTGAGGACCGGCTTGCAGTATAAGTGAGGGTTAAGCGCCTCCGCCATCACATCATCGAGGGTAAAAAGCAGATGGTGCGCTGTTATGGTTGCAGCAAGATTTTCAGATCCCTGTTGAACAAAGTGAACGCTTTTTGCGTCTGATAGATGCTCCAAGACTACACGCAACCTCGGATGCCGCAGAATAAGCCGCTCGACCTGAGGCAAGAATGCTTGCTCGCGCTCTAAAATATGAGCGCTTGGATCTTCTCCATGTATACAGAGGACTAGTCCCATTGCTTCCATGGTATTCAACACCTCTTCGACTTCGTCGAAAGAACGTGGACCATCAGCGGCATTGGTTGTCGATCCCGAGGGATAATACTTTCCGGCAATGCTTCCCGCGCGAGCCAGCGCTTCGATATCGGCGCCTCTCATCCAGGGTAGTAATTTGAAAGTATAGAGCGGCTCGAAGCGTTCTTCCAAAGGAAGTTCTGCTAGGGCTTGATCGACCTCGGCAATGTAGGCCTCAAGAAGGCTCGAACTGGCTATTGGCGGCAAGGTATTAGGCATTAGAAGTACTCTGCCAAATTGACCGGCATGTCCGCGCACCGAGGCTCTAAGGAGAGCTCCTTGACGCAGATGGGCATGAAAATCATCGGGTAATGGTATATAGAATCTAT
>JAAYWE010000224.1 GCA_012516755.1 Treponema sp. | reverse complement strand
CTCGACGCACCTATTGTATGGTCGCATCGCAGACTGCGCTATGAATATTTAGAACCATGGAATGGGCTTCGCTTTGCAGACGAGACATCGTTCTTTGCTTTTGCGTTCCTGAGAGCCATTTTGGACCGCTATGCCTATGTTCCCGTTGTCTCGGAGGAGACAACAAAGCTACTCAAGGAAAAGATAGGCGGGCGTTATATCTCTATTTCGGATAAAGTGCTCTACGAGCTTCCCGACATGGAAACCATCGACGGAGAAGTAGCCTTTACGATGTGCCAGGCCCTGCTCAACAACAGCGCGCTAGATATTTCTTACATCGATGCTAAAGGCGAATCGAGCCAACGAAGAATTATCCCCTTGAGGCTCATCAACTATGCCGGCAAGTGGTATTGCATCGCTTTCGACTCGAAGTCCATGGAGCTGAGGACATTCTCTATATCGCGAATGGACAATGTGCGAGCCGCGGGCGGATTGTCTGCAAGCGCCGAGTCATCAAGAGCGTCGCCTAAAGGCAAGCAATCCAGCGAGACTTTATCAAAATGCGCACCCGATTTTGCAATTCCAAGCGATGACGCAATCGAAAGCTATATTTCATCCTCATATGGCATTTTCAAAGGCGAAGTGCTCGGCATAGCGACCTTGCGATTCTTTGGGGGAGCAGCCCGTGCCATCAGAATCCAACAGTGGCACAAGGATCAGATAATTGACCCAGTTCCCGATGCTACAGACCCCGACGCCATCGACCTCTCCCTGCCCGTCCACAACTGGACCGAAATCCTTGGCCGTGCCCTCCGCTGCGGTTCAAACTGCGAAGTGCTCGGACCGCCAGAATTCCGAAAGCTGTGGGAAGAAGAGATAAAGAGGATGGTGGAGAAGGTAGGGGAGAAATGAAGAATCTAACGAGAAAACAACTCCTTAATTCATAAGTTCTAGATTCTTCAGCTACGGGACAACTAGTGTCCCACTTCTAATAATATATTTGGCTTGTAAAAGGAGGCCCGCCCAGGCCATGAACGCAAAAGTTGTCTATCTTATCCAATTCAGAAAAGATTATGTGGAGCTGTTTTTCGAGAGACAATCTGGAGCTTTTGATTATGTTGATATGTTCTCTGGCGAGGATGCACTTACAAAAGCGGAGAATATGGCCTTCAGTCTAATTGAAGAAACCACTCGAATAGATCTCAGCTTCCAGAATTGTTTCGGAAAGCTATTG
Organism: Treponema sp.; assembly: GCA_012516755.1. GTDB lineage: Bacteria > Spirochaetota > Spirochaetia > Treponematales > Rectinemataceae > Rectinema. Next base: position 8,757 of record JAAYWE010000224.1, on the reverse strand, counting down.
ATCTACCAATCTGATATCTCGCATCCTACTATACATCAACTATGTCCTTGTACTACTCCAGAAGAAGACATATTGGCCTTTTTCATTCGTTACTGCTCTTTCTGTAAAGCGATCTATATCTGGGCTGAACTGTTTGACTTTGCAAAGAAAAGTATCAATCAAAGGGATATCGCAGCATACCTCAATAGCTTGGCGAGGGAAAGCGCGATATTAGAAGGAATGTTTTTCTTTCTGGGTTCTGATTCGCTTAAACTATCGATTTGAGTGGTGAAGAGGTGAGTTTGATATTTGGGGAGATCACTGTGATTTTATTATATGTAATAAGAAATCCTTGCGGCAGGAAATTAGGATGATATAATGGTTTGCATGTATATCTAAAATCGGAGACGAATGATGCTCTATAGCAAACTCCTGGCTCAAAATCTGATGATAATGAAGTCGCAGGGGCGTAGGAAAAATGAATAACCCCGAATTAATTGCACATGTAAGAAAAAATAAGGATGGGACATGGGCAAATCCACAACCACTCATAGATCATCTAGAAGGAAGTGCAAAGCTAGCTTCCAGATTTGCTGAAGCATTCAACTCTGCTTCTTGGGCATATGCGGCTGGTTTTACACATGATATAGGCAAAGCAGCATCTATTTGGCAGCATTATTTAAGAGTTAAAAGCGGCTACGATGATGAAGCTCACCTAGAGATTAAAGCAGGCAAACAAGATCATTCTTCGCCAAGTGCAAAATTCGTTGAGGAACAATTTGGCAAAGCTACAGGCCGAATATTATCATATTGCATAGCTGGCCATCATTCAGGGTTACCTGACTGGATAGGTTCTCCGAGCTCATTGTCATTTAGATTACAGAATATAAAAACTTGCAGCATTCCTGAGGAATATAGGAAGGATCCTAGGTTTTCTGGATCTTTTGTCCCCCCATGGAAATTTGACAATAGAAGCCTCGACATGTCGCTTTGGATAAGGATGATATTCTCGTGTATTGTGGATGCAGATTTTCTTGATACTGAATCCTATATGGAACCAGATAATAAAAAAACGAGAGGGGACTATTTGTCTTTAGCTGAATTATTGATCCAGTTCAATTCATATATGGATAAAATGATAAAAAAGACTATTGAAGAAGAAAATACAATTGTAAATCAAGCACGACAGAAAATACTTGTTGAATGCCGTTCAGCAGCAAAATCGAAGGCAGGATTCTTTTCCTTAACAGTTCCAACAGGCGGAGGTAAGACCCTTTCGAGCATGGCTTTTGCGCTTGAACATGCTGTGAAATTTGGGAAAGAGCGTATTATTTATGTGATCCCATATACAAGCATTATTGAGCAGAATGCTGATGTATTTCGAAAGGTGCTTGGTGAGGAACAGGTCATTGAGCACCATTCCAATTTAGATGAAAATGATTCAAGTCCAAAATCACGTTTGGCAGCAGAAAATTGGGATGCTCCGATTATTGTAACTACTTCAGTTCAGTTTTTTGAATCGCTTTTTGCAGCCAAACCAAGTCGGTGCCGCAAATTGCACAATATCGTAAACAGCGTAGTTGTGCTCGATGAGGCGCAACTCATCCCGACGGGATATCTTGAGCCAATTCTCGCGACCATGAAGCTTCTCTGTGAACATTACAAGGTAACTTTCGTTTTATGTACGGCCACGCAGCCAGCCTTCGAGGCTCAAGATGATTATCCTCAGTTTCCCGGTCTCCCCAGAGGAAGTGTCAGAGAGATTATACAAGATGTCCCTAGGCTCTATCGCGAGCTAAGGCGGGTTGAAGTAGATCCTGTTGATACAAACACAACCAGAAGATGGGAAGAAATCGCGGAAGAACTAAAGTCCTTTGAGAGGGTCCTCTGTGTTGTTTCAGACAGAAGAAGCTGCAGGGAACTTCATGCCCTTATGCCAAAGGGTACCTATCATCTCTCCGCATTGATGTGCGCCCAACACCGAAGCGACTGTATCGCCGAGATCAAGGAAAGGCTGAAAACAACAGAGCCTGTTCGAGTGATAAGCACACAATTAGTGGAGGCTGGAGTAGATATAGATTTCCCAGTCGTTTATAGGGCTATGGCAGGCCTCGATTCCATCGCACAATCGGCAGGCAGATGCAACAGAGAGGGGAAGTTAAAAACAAATGGTGGACTAGGGAAAGTTGTTGTCTTCACTCCCCAACGAAAACCGCCAGCAGGGATTTTGCGTAAGGCAAGCGAGACGACTGCAAGGCTTCTGGATTCAGGACTTAAGGATCCCATAGATCATGCTGCCTTTAGTCAGTACTTTTCCGAATTGTACTGGAAAGTAAATTCTCTCGATGAAAAGGGGATTATGAAAATGCTCTCGCCTGATATGCAAGATTGTGGCATACAGTTCCGTTCCGCCGCAGAAGCATTTCATATCATAGATGATGCCATGCAAAAGACAGTTCTTGTCCCTTATGGGGAAGGAGAAAAGTTCATTGCAGAATTGAAAGCCAAAGGGCCGGAGCGCTGGCTTCTCCGCAAACTCCAAAGGTATTCCGTAACCATCTATAATGACCAGTTTTATGCTCTGCTAAATCGAGGTTCTATCGAGGAAGTAAGCCCCGGTCTCTTTGCTCTTACCTGCAAAATAGAATACGACGACGTTGTTGGACTTCTCATTGATGAGATGCCAAATGACCCCAAATCATTTATCGCTATATAAAAAGGAGGCGACATGAAAGACTGGTGTCTTGAAGTATGGGGAGAATATGCCTGCTTCACACGGCCTGAAATGAAAGTTGAGCGGGTAAGCTACGATGTCATGACTCCTTCAGCTGCGCGTGCGATATTTGAAGCTATTCTCTGGAAGCCTGCCATTAAGTGGCACATAAGGCAGATCGAGGTATTAAGGCCGATCAGATGGATATCTGTGCGGCGAAATGAGGTGGGAAAAATTGAGAATAGCCCCACGCAGGCGCATATGGAAGGAAGAAGCAGCGATCCTATGGGCCTTTATATCGAGGATTGCCGACAACAGAGAGCCGGACTTTTTTTGCGTGATGTGCGTTATCGCATCCATGCGTGGTTCGAGTTCATTCCTCCGGATAAGCGCATGTACAACCATCCGTCAGCAGAGGAAGTTTGGGCTGATGAAGAAGAACGCGAACAGGTATCAAGAGCAGATGAAAATGAAGCGAAGTATGCCGCTATGTTTGAGCGGCGGGCTCGAAAAGGCCAATGTTTCCATCGCCCGTACCTTGGTTGCAGAGAATTCGCCTGCGACTTCCGCCTTATTGAGGGCGGAACTGAAAAACAGCCACCGATCGATAAGACCGATGAACTCGGGTGGATGCTCTACGACATGGATTACAGGGATCCTAGTGATCCGAAGCCGACCTTTTTCCGTGCGAAGATTGAAAATGGCATTATGAACACGGATCAACGCATAGTGGAGGTACGGGGATGATACTCCAGGCTCTAAAAGCTTACTATGATCGTATGGCACTTGATCCCGAAAGCGCAATAGCGCCGGAGGGATGGGAATGGAAGGAAATCCCATTCATTGTTGTCCTCGGCAACAATGGAGATCTTCTGCAGATTGAGGATACGAGAGAAGGTGAAGGGAAGAAAAAGCGTGGAAAGTTGTTCCTGGTTCCACAGAGCGTAAAAAAGACTTCTGGTATTGCGGCAAATCTTCTATGGGACACAGCAAATTACGTGTTTGGTATTGTGAACACTGAAGGCATGGATAATGAACAAACTTCTAAAGCCTTAATTCGGGCATCTGAGCAGAAACAAGCTTTTGTCAAACGTATAACAGAAGAACTTCCACAGACTCCCAATCTAAAAGCCATCATCACATTTCTTACAACGGTTGCAAAAGATAGACTTGAAAGCGAAAATGCATGGCAAGATATTTATGCCTCTAATTCTGTTGTAAGTTTCCGCTTTGATGAAGAAAAAGAACTGTATTGCCAATCAAAAGAGGTACAGGAGGTCTTGGAGCAAAAGCTGTCTGTAAAAGAAAAAAAAGATATCTGCCTTGTATCTGGGGAGAAAGATAAAATTGCGGAATTGCATATCCCCATCAAAGGAGTATATGGTGCACAGAGTTCAGGAGCGAATATTGTCTCATTTAATTTGGAGCCTTTTCGATCTTTCAATAAAAAACAAGGGGAAAATTCTCCGGTTGGAGAAAGTTCAATGTTCGCCTATACTACTGCACTTAATACACTACTAAACAGACAATCATCACAGCATCTTCTGATTGGCGATGCCTCTACTGTTTTCTGGTCAGAAAAAAGGACCCACTTCGAATCAGATTTTGCCTCTTTTTTCAAAGAACCCGATAAAGACAATCCCGAGGCAGGAATCCAGAAAATTAGAAATCTCTTTGAAGCACCGCTGACAGGAGGTTACCTTGACGACGACAGCGATACAAAGTTCTACGTTCTCGGCCTTGCGCCTAATGCGGCGCGAATTGCGGTAAGGTTTTGGGAGGTAGGTACCATTTCTGATTTTGCGGAGAAGATCCGCCAACATTTTGAAGACCTGAACATCGTAAAACCATCTTCTGAACCTCCATACTATTCTATATGGCGAATTCTTGTGAACATCGCCATTCAGGACAAAAGCGAGAATATTCCTCCCAATATCGCAGGGGACTTTATGCGCTCAATCTTGGACGGCACGCCTTATCCTGCAACACTTTTTCAGGCCGTTTTGCGCCGCATTCATAGCGATACTGAGAACAGAGTAAAACCAGTACGAGCAGCCTTAATAAAGGCTTATCTTAATAGATATCTGCGTGCTCATCCGAACCAAAAAGAAAAGGAGGTAGAAATGGGACTCGACACAGAACAGCCCTCAATTGGCTATCAACTCGGACGGCTTTTTGCGGTTCTTGAAAAAATTCAAGAGGAAGCCAATCCAGGCCTGAACGCAACAATCAGAGAACGCTATTATGGTGCGGCCAGCAGCTCGCCTGTGACGGTTTTTGGAACGCTTATGCGTCTCAAAAACCATCATCTTGCAAAAATAGACAATAAAGGCCGCGTCGTAAATCTCGAACGATTAATCGGTGAGATCGTCGGTCATATCGGTGATTTCCCATCACACCTCGATCTTCATGAGCAAGGAAAATTTGCCCTCGGATATTATCATCAGCGGCAAGATCTTTTCACCAAGAAAGAGAACGATAATCAATAACCAACACAAGGAAAGGAGATTATTATGGACTTGGACAAACGCTACGATTTTGTACTTTTCTTCGATGTCAAAGATGGCAACCCTAATGGTGATCCCGATGCTGGTAACCTTCCACGCGTGGATGCAGAAACAGGCAATGGACTTGTTACTGATGTTTGCCTCAAACGAAAAGTAAGGAATTACATTGGCCTTCTCAAAAATGAGCAACCGCCTTACGAAATCTATGTAAAAGAAAAGGCTATTTTAAACAACCAAAACGCCCGTGCCTATCAGGCTCTTAATATCGATCTCAGCAAGGATGAAGGGAAAAGGAAAGGTGGCGATAAAATAGACGAAGCACGTGCTTGGATGTGCAAGAATTTCTATGATGTGAGGACTTTCGGCGCAGTCATGTCCACAGGTATAAATTGCGGACAAGTCAGAGGGCCCGTGCAATTGACATTCGCTCGCTCTGTCGATCAGATTGTTTCATCAGAACATAGTATAACGCGTATGGCCGTGGCGACTGAAGCAGAGGCGGTGAAGCAGGGTGGCGACAATCGCACCATGGGTCGTAAGTTCACAGTTCCATATGGGCTCTATCGCGCCTATGGCTTTGTCTCAGCACCTCTGGCGAAGCAAACAGGTTTTTCTCAAGAAGACCTCGATCTTTTCTGGGAAGCACTCCAGAATATGTTCGAGAACGACCGTTCTGCCGCGCGGGGGCTTATGGGAGCACGCAGACTCATTATCTTCGGACACTCCTCGCTCATGGGCAACGCGAGCGCCCAGGAACTCTTCGATCGTGTGAAGGTGGAGCGCGCGACTGACCCGACAAAGCCGGCCAGGGATTTCTCAGACTACAGGGTGACTCTGGACGGGCAAGAACTGGAGGAGTTTAAGACTGTAGTGTCAGTGCAATGATAGGAGGAGATATCAATCGCTGGTACAGTTAGTGTTTCGGTTGCGGTGGGGTTGATGGAGTGCGGGAGAAAGCTTTCTATGCAATCATAAGCAGCAACCAATAAGCGCCAATTCTGTTGTCGTTTATCATAATAATCGCCAATCATATTGGCGATTATTATGACTTTGGAGAGTGATGGATGTGTAGCGATTATCGCCACAGGGGCTTGGATATAGGCCCTACTCTTGCACAGAGGTCGGTCTTCCTCTTTGGCCCGCGGCAGACGAGGGAATTCTTACGTCTTTGCTTCCATATTCTCATCGATACAATGCTTGGTTATGAACTTCCGTCCTATACCTCTACAGTGGAGAGAAAGGCAAGGGAATCCCGTCCCCGGAAGGTCGACGGAATCGATATTCTGCCATGGCGCGAATTCCTTGGCCGGCTCTGGGCGGGCGACATTGTGGCAGGAGGTTGATCTCTTGTACTCTGAGGATGATCTTGTTCCGATCTCTGCGCTCCAGCACATACTCTTCTGCGAGCGTCAGTATGCCCTCATTTACATCGAGCAGGTCTGGGAGGAGAACCGTTTCACCGCCGAAGGAAAGGTCCTCCACGAACGAGTTGATGTGGAGCGTCACGAATCGCGAAGGCTTTTCCGTCAGGAATATGGTATGGCTGTGCGTTCGTTAGAGCGTGGCTTAATAGGAAAGTGCGATCTTGTTGAGATTTACCTTGCTCCAGGAGAAATAGTTGCTCAGGCAGTGCCAATCGAGTTCAAAAGAGGGCGAAACAAAGAGGAGGATGTGGACCGCGTTCAGCTCTGCGCGCAAGCTTTTTGCCTAGAAGAAATGTTTGGGATCACGGTAGCAGATGGTCAGCTGTATTATTTGCAGGAGCATCGTAGAACAACCGTGAATCTCGGTGGCGAATTGAGAGCAAAGACTATGGAGCTCATAGCGAGAATACAGCAATTGCAATCTTCTGGGATAACCCCTCCAGCTATATATCAAAAGCGGAAATGCGATCGATGCTCACTTTTGGAAGTATGTATGCCCAAGAGCGCTGGATCAGGAGGGAAGGAGGTCGATCGCTTTGTACGCTCACAGGTGCGCGCAGCAAGGGGAGAGCCCAGTCAATCATAATATAAAAAAAAGGAGGCAAGAGTGAGAAAACTGCTCAACACATTATATGTCACTTCCCAGGGTTCATATATTCACAAAGAAGGTGAAACCATCATAGTAGAGCGAGAACAGCAAAAGGTCCTTCAGTTGCCTGTCCACACACTGGGCGGAATCGTATGCTTCGGCAATGTACTTTGTTCTCCTTTTCTACTTGGATTCTGTGCAGAACATGACATAAGTATATCGTTTCTTACAGAGTATGGTAGTTTTCTTGCTTCGGTACGAGGGCCAGTGTCTGGCAATGTCCTTCTTCGTCGAGAGCAATATCGCATAGCAGATAACTCAGAGAAGTCAGCGAAAATTGCTGCAAATATTGTAACAGGCAAGCTTATGAATTCGCGACTGGTCATGAATCGCGCTATTCGCGATCATGGTGATAAGATCGATATTGCTACGATAAGGAGAGCTTCTTCTTCCATATATAGGCTTATCGAAGAGTTAGCTCTTGCTGTCGATTTAGATGAAATACGCGGGATTGAAGGTATGGCTGCTTCCGAGTATTTTGCAGTTTTCAATCAGCTAATTGTTGATCAGAAGGAGGATTTTGTTTTCAATGAGAGGAATAGAAGGCCTCCTCTCGATCCTGTGAATGCTCTTTTATCTTTTATATATACGCTGCTTGTTCATGATGTGCGATCAGCACTAGAAACCGTTGGGCTTGATCCCACAGTTGGATTTCTTCATCGAGATCGCCCCGGAAGGCCTGGTCTTGCTCTTGACCTCATGGAAGAATTTCGTCCAGTTATTGCCGATCGTCTTGTGCTCTCTTTAATAAATAGAAGACAAGTTGCTCCAAATGGTTTCAAAAAAGCAGAGAGCGGTGCGGTCGTAATGGATGATTCGACAAGAAAAACCGTGCTTGTTGAATACCAAAATAGAAAACAAGATGAGATTTTTCACCCATACATTGAAGAGAAAATTCCGCTTGGGCTCTTGTTTTTTGTACAAGCAAACCTTATGGCACGATTCATCCGCGGAGATATAGACGGCTATCCACCATTCTTCTGGAGGTGATAGATGTTTGTCCTAGTGAGTTATGATGTATCGATTACAACTCCTGGAGGAAAAAGGAGATTGCGCCGAGTAGCTAAAACTTGCCTCAATTTTGGTCAAAGAGTACAATGTAGTGTTTTCGAATGTGTTGTAGAGCCCGCGCAATGGGTGGCTCTAAAAAGCCAGCTTGAGGCTATAATAGATAAAGATCATGATAGTTTGCGATATTATTATCTCGGATCGAATTGGAAGCACCGGGTGGAGCATATTGGAGCAAAACCGAGTCTGGATCTTGATGATCCTTTGGTCGTTTAGAACGAGTATATAGTATGTTTTTAATGCTGTGCTACCTTCTGCCCTTGTACCAGCGAGAGTGCAAAACCACGCGAAACGTAATGACACAGAAAAATATGGCTTTTTCGCGTTATATCTAATTCTTTATTATATCGATCTTTGAAAATCAAGGGAAGGAGTTTTTGAGAGTTTTCCGTCTATATTTTGAATTTTCGCAATTCT
>JAAYWE010000223.1 GCA_012516755.1 Treponema sp. | reverse complement strand
TTCTACGAGCTTCGTCAAACGATGCTAGACTTGAATGGTACCCCGCAAGATAGCGACATGTTCAGCGCTCTGTATAATAGGGTGGAGGAGGCTCTGGTTGACAGAAAACCTGAGTTTGATGACCGTGGACTTAAATTGATTAGCACGCTGGAGTAAGGCATGAATAAGATATACTCGAGAATCGAATCAATCGTAGGTAACGTTATTGCTGTAAAGGCGCAGGATATTGCTTATGGTGAGCTAGCGCAAGTAAATACTAGATATGGTGCTTCTCTGGCGGAGACAATCCGTCTGGATAGTGAGATGGTGTATCTTCAAGTTTTTTCGGGTAGCCGCGGCATTTCGACAGGCGACGAGGTGCGGTTCTTAGGGCACCCAATGCAAGTTAGCTTTTCGGACAATCTCATGGGTCGCATCTTTGATGGTGCAGGAGAGCCGCGCGATGGAGGTCCTGCTCTTACGGAGAATCTCATAACTATAGCCGGACCGGCTGTAAACCCCTACCAGCGTATTATTCCACGCGAGATGATAAGAACCGGTATTCCAATGATAGATGTGTTCAACACACTTGTCAAAAGCCAGAAGCTTCCTATTTTTTCGGTTTCAGGAGAGCCTTACAATCCTCTTCTTGCGCGCATTGCAATGCAGGCTGAAGTCGACCTTATCATCCTGGGAGGTATGGGGCTCAAATATGACGACTACCTTTTCTTCAAAGATACCCTGGAGCAGGGGGGTTCTTTGTCGAAAACCATAATGTTCGTGCATACAGCGGCCGATCCTATCGTCGAGTGTCTCATGGTGCCGGATATTTCTCTGGCAATTGCCGAGCGTTTTGCTCTCAAAGGCAAAAATGTCCTGGTTTTGCTTAGCGATATGACAAACTTTGCTGATGCTTTGAAGGAAATCGCTATTACCCAAGAACAGGTACCATCAAACCGCGGTTATCCAGGAGATTTGTATTCACAACTAGCCGCACGATACGAAAAAGCCGTAGATTTTTCTGATGCTGGTTCCATCACCATTCTGGCTGTCACCACAATGCCCGGAGATGACGTGACGCATCCTATTCCGGACAACACTGGCTATATAACCGAAGGCCAGTTCTATCTTCGCGATGGACATATTGAGCCTTTTGGATCTCTCTCGCGACTAAAGCAATTGGTTAACGCCAAGACCAGGGAAGATCATCGCTCTATCATGGATGCGATGATAAAGCTATTCGCTGCATATAGAGACACCCTCGAGAAGAAATCGATGGGCTTCCAGATGAGCGCCTGGGATCGTAAGCTCCTCAAATATGGAGAACTCTTTGAGCAGAGGATCATGGATTTATCTGTCAACATACCTCTGGAGAAGGCCTTGGACCTATGCTGGGAGACATTGGCTGAGTGCTTTGAGCCGCGCGAGACAGGTCTTCGTTCGGATCTCATACAAAAGTTCTGGATAGGAAAGAAATAATTCCAGCTAGCAAGAATAGAAGGCAATAGAATCATGGGGAAGATCAAGCTGACCAAGAATGAGTTGAAAAAGAAAAGAGATGAGCTCAAGATGTATGAGCGCTATCTTCCAACGCTTCAACTTAAAAAACAGCAGCTTCAAGTCGAAGTGCGCAGCGTCCAGACTCGAATGGAGGAGCTCCAAGCCCTTAAAAAGACACTCGAGCAAGATGCATCTCCATGGATGGAAGTTTTCGCAGAGCAGGGCGCAGCGAGGACCCAGGAAGGTGAGCCTCTCTTGAAGGTTGCGTTTATTAGCACCGATACCGGAAACATTGCGGGAGTTGCTATTCCTCTATTCCTTGGAGTGGAATTTGAACATAAGGGCTATGATCTGTATTCGACTTCTCTCTGGGTTGATGCTGCTTTGATACTTATGGAGCGGCTTGTCCGCACACAACTGGAGCTGGAGGTGGTTTCAAAGCAAAAAGACCTGCTTTCGCAGGAGTTACGAATAACAACTCAACGCGTAAACCTTTTCGAAAAAGTGAAAATTCCCGAGACCATCGCCGACATACGAAAGATTCGCATTTATTTGGGCGATCAGGAGACGGCTCAAGTAGTTAGGGGCAAGATCGCAAAAAGAAAGGTGGAAGGAGCTGAACGATGATAGTGCCTATGAAAAAATTCTACCTCATCGTGCTCCAAAGAGATAGAGAAAACCTTCCCGAGCGACTTCGAAAACTCGGTGTAGCCCATGTGGAGGAACTTCAGGGTATCGGAGATAAATATCAGAATCTAGAGCGAGAAAGGATGGAGGTTGAATCGGTCCATAATTTTCTTCAGAACTATATCGATAAAAAATCCAAACCAGGCAAGGCCGATTCTTCGAAATCTCTCAAATACGAAGAATGCAAAGATGTTAGGGAAATCATCAATGAAATATCTGCTGCGAAGCAAAAGCTTAATTTGCTTGAGGATCAAGTCATTGATCTAAAAAGAGAAATAGATAGAGTAGCGAGTTGGGGAGAAGTCTCGATGACAATGCTCGAGCGAGTCGTCGAAGGAGCAGGTTTCTCTCTTCGATTCTTCGATTTTCCGGCTAAGGAGCTGATTGCACTGCCAAAAGAGACCGAATATATTAGGATTTCTGCTCCAAAAGGTAGGTGCAGGATAAGCCTCATTGTCCGCGAAGGCGATCAGATACCAGATCTGCCCCCATCATTCTTAGAATTTTTGCCGCCCGAAATTCCGCTTTCGCAGATGCGACAAGAAATTGCCCTGATCGAAAACCAAAAGCAGGAGATCATAGCAAAACTTCGAAAGCACTCAGCAAATCTATCTCTTATTAAGAAATATCTGCATATGCTTGATTACAACATAATACTAGAACGATTGCGATCCGGCATGCCGCAACACGAGAGTTTTGCTTATATGAAGGGATATGTTCCTGTGCGGGATTGCGAGAAATTCAAGAAGACAGCCGCTAAATATGGCTGGGCTATTGCCTTCGATGATCCGGTAGAGGAAGACCAGCCCCCCACCCTTATAGAAAATTCACCGGCAGTGAGAATAATCCAGCCTGTATTCGAGTTTCTTGGGACAGTGCCTAATTATTGGGAGTATGACATATCGAGCTGGTTTTTGATCTTTTTCTCGATATTCTTTGCGATGATATTTGGAGATGCTAGCTATGGAGCGATCATCGTTCTAGCAACGATTGCTTCGATTTATGCTGGAAAAAGAAAAGGAAAGCCAATTGTCGATGCACAGAAGTTATTTCTTCTTTTGGGAAGTGCAACTATTATCTGGGGCGCGCTGACTGCTACCTGGTTCGGTATAAACTTCGACAATCTTCCTAAATTACTTCAAAATATATCTCTTCCTCTCATAAATGGTCAGTCGCCGGATTCTGAAAACAATGTCAAGGTTATTTGCTTTCTGATTGGCCTTATTCAGCTTTCAATTGCTCACATAAAGAATTTTAAGCGAGATTTCCCAGATCTGAAGTGTATGTCGCAAGCGGGCTCGCTTCTGTTGCTTCTTGGCATGTTCAATGCAGCGTTGAATCTGGTGATTGACGCAACTCGATATCCAATAGAGAATTGGGCGATTGGTTGTATCGCCATAGGTTTCTTTCTTGTATTCATATTCGGCAATTGGAATGGTAAGTTAGGTTCTAGTCTTATCGAGAGCTTGAAAAACATAATTCCGACTTTTTTGGGCACCGTAAGCGTCTTTGCCGATATCGTTTCCTATATAAGGCTTTGGGCTGTAGGACTTGCGGGGCTCGCTTTTTCTCAGACGGTCAATGGAATGGCCTCGGGAATGCTTGGTGGGCCTTCGGGTTTTCTTATTGGTTTCGTATTGAAGTTGATCATTGCAGCTGTAATTTTAGTCGCTGCCCATGCGCTAAATTTCATGCTTACAGTTCTTTCGGTTATAGTGCACGGCATACGACTCAATATGTTGGAGTTTTCGGGACATCTCGGCATGGAGTGGTCCGGTTACAAATATGATCCGCTGAAAGAGGATGAGAATCTTTCCGCGTCTTAGCAATCTACCCTTGAGGAGAGTGGTGTATGAATATTGCGTTGATTGGTGCTGCGTGTGTGCTTGGATTTGGTGCCATTGGCTCCGGTATTGGGGCAGGAATTGCTGGCATGGCAGCAATTGGATCCTGGAAACGCTCTTATTTGAATAATAAGGCTGCATCGTTTTTGCTCGTTGCCTTTGCAGGAGCTCCCTTGACCCAGACAATATATAGCTTCATCTTGATGAGCAGAATAATAAACTCCACAAAAGATCCGCTGCTATTGCTTGCTTCAGGAGTCACTGCAGGAATCGCTGAAGCTGTTTCAGCAATTGCACAGGGAAAGGCGGCGGCCGCGGGTTGTGATGCATTTGGAGAGACAGGCAAAGGTTTTGCTAACTATATAATTGTGGTAGGACTGTGCGAAACCGTGGCTCTTTTCGTATTGGCTTTCACATTCAGCGCAATCTAATTCTTGGATAGCATTCAAGGTGTCGAGTATCAGCTTTTTTATATGAAGGAAACGCTGACAGTAAAAGTAGGGGATGTGCTCTTGGGCGGGGAATGGCCGGTGCGTATCCAGACCATGTGGAAGAATCCGCTTCCCATATTTCCATCGGCCGAAGAAGCGCAGCTTTTGCCCGTCCTTGAACAGCTTTCTTGCCTTAAGAATCTGGGATGTGACATTATCCGTTTTGCAGTACCGGAAATATCCACGGCGGAATCGCTTGGTATACTTGCAGGCCTTTCTCCGATGCCGATCGTGGCCGATATTCATTTCGATTGGCGCATAGCGCTCAGATGCATGGACTTCCCAATAGCGAAGATCCGCATAAATCCAGGCAATATAGGTGCTGATTGGAAAGTCCGCGAGGTCGCAACAAAGGCCAAAGACAAAGCAATCCCTATTCGTATAGGCATAAATGCCGGTTCTTTGCCTCGAGATCTTGCTCGGGAGAAGGATGTCATTCAAGCGGCAATAAAAGCGGCTGATCGCGAGATTGAGTTGCTCGAATCCAT
>JAAYWE010000222.1 GCA_012516755.1 Treponema sp. | reverse complement strand
TTCGGAAACGGCGGGCGAATCCAACGGGTTCAATTCGAAGCGGTGCTACAGCGCAAAATAGATGCGCTTCGCAAGGCATGGGAAGCTAGCCGGCAAATCTGTAGTCCTCTTGCGGAAGCCTTTGCAAGCCGAGAGTCGTGGGCAAAACCCTATGCCTGTTTTGTCGCCTTGAGAGAAAAATTCGGTCTAGCACCCTGGTGGGAGTGGCCAGAGTGGCAAAATGTCTTGCCGGCCGATATAGACAAGCTCTGGTCTAACCAAGAATTAGCTGAAGAGGAGCGATTTCGGCTTTGGCTTCAAGTCCTGGCTCAGGATCAGCTAAGGCATGCAGCTCAAACAGCACATGAGCTTGGCATCGATATCATGGGCGATATACCTATTCTCCTTGCCAAGGATTCAGCTGATGTATGGTTTCAGCGAGAGATTTTCATCCTCGACAAACAAGCCGGAGCGCCTCCGGACATGTATTCGCCCAGGGGACAAAACTGGGGCTTTCCACTGTATGATTGGGATGCGTTGCGTGCGCGGAATTATGATTTCTGGCGCCAACGCCTGCAGGCTGCTGAATATTTCTACAGCGGGTATCGCATCGATCATGTGCTGGGATTTTTCCGTATCTGGGCTATAAGCATCCATGAGAGCGATGCTTATCTTGGCGCCTTTGAGCCTTCTGGCTATTTGGAACCTGCAGAGCTCAATTCGATGGGTTTTTCAGACGAGCGCCTTACATGGCTATCAAAGCCTCATATTCCCGAATGGAAAATACAAAAGGCTGAGAAAAGATGTCTCGATGCAGGAATGCCCCTGCTTGCAGAAAGCGAGGTTTCAGGCATAGAGAATAAACAAAAAGGGAAGCGAGAAGAAAATCGAGAAGATAATCGGGAAGATGAGCGAGCCGATATAAGGGCGCTATTTGGCAAGCGCCTCGAAGAACTCAGGAAATCCTGTTTTGTGCGCATAAAGAATGAGCCACTCTTTCTATTCAAACCTGAAATCCGAGGCACCGCAGACCTAAATGCACTCTTTGGGCCTCTGTGGAGCGAATTCCCCGAGGCTGCACCAATTATCGATGAATATGCCGGGATAATGCGAGATTGGTGGATAGACAGAACACTATATCGATATGAGCCGGATCGCTTTGTCTTTCAGTGGAGTTATAGAGAAACGACAAGCTGGAAAAGCCTTTCGCTCCAAGAACAACAGGCCTTAGAGGCGAAGGCAAAGGCACTCAGTGAGGAATCGTTGAACATATGGGAGAAACGAGGCCGCAAACTTCTTTCGATGCTTGTATCGGCTAGCGAAATGCAAGCCTTTGCGGAAGACCTCGGCGCTGTTCCACCCTGTGTCCCCAAGGTATTGCGTGAACTCAAAATCCCAGGGCTGCGAGTATTGCGCTGGGAGCGAGAATGGGACAAGCCAAATCAGCCATATATACCATTCGATAGATATGAAGCGCTCTCTATCTCTTGTACATCGGTGCACGACTCCACAAGCTTGCGACAATGGTGGCAGGAAGAAGCCGATAGATCGCAGATATGGGCAATATGTCAGGCTCTAGCGGAGCACGACGAGCTTTTGAAATCCTTGCTTCAACGCTGCGGAGATACGGCTCCTGAACAGCTCGGCTCTAAAGAAGCTGCCGTTCTGGTGCGCGCACTGGCACTATCAGGCTCCATTGTTGCCGCCTATCCAATTCAAGATATTCTCGCATGCCACACGGAGTGGCGATTACCCAATGCTCAAGATGAGAGGATAAATGTGCCCGGTACTACCCTCCCAACAAACTGGATGTACAGAATGCCTATCGATCTACAGGCGCTTGCCAAGGATGAAGACTTTGCAGGCTTTATTTCTAAGGTTATGGCTCGAGGAGGGCAAGCGTGAGCAACTCGGCACAAAGAATGCAGCAGATCGCGCACACTACGATCAAGAGAACAATCGATACATCGCTGTTTTTGATAAAAATAATGGTTCCGGTTAGCCTATTGGTTGCACTTCTTGGCTGGAGTGGATTATTGGAAAAAATCTCAGTAGTCTTGCATCCGATTATGCGACTTTTGGGTTTGCCCGGAGAGGCTGCACTTGTCTATATCTCCGGAGCCCTTCTCAACAATTATTCTGCTATAGCCGTCATGAGCTCGATGAACCTCAGTCTCCACCATGCTATCATCCTGGCTGTCATGTGCCTCATTTCTCACAATCTGATCGTAGAGACCACGGTTATGAAATCAATTGGATCCTCAGGAACCAAGATGGTGATCTTGCGTGTAGGTGTTGCATTTCTGGCTGGCTTTATCCTTAATCTCATACTTCCTTCGTCCTATTCGGAAGTGCAGCTTTTCCGTACGACTGCCGTAGCCCATAGTCCCTTTTGGCCAATGATCGGCGCTTGGGCTATATCCACTTTGAAACTCATTGGACGAATCATTCTATACCTTTTAATATTGATGCTTGCAGAGACGCTTTTGGAACAATTCAATCTAATGGAAAGGCTCTCCCGTTGGCTTGGATGGCTAATGC
The DNA here is from genome assembly GCA_012516755.1 of Treponema sp. Lineage (GTDB taxonomy): Bacteria > Spirochaetota > Spirochaetia > Treponematales > Rectinemataceae > Rectinema. The sequence continues at coordinate 5,153 of JAAYWE010000222.1, read as the reverse complement.
GCATATTTGGACTAAAACCTTCGATGAGTTTTCTATGGATAGTGATCAACATCGTAGGCTATGCCTATGGAGCGGGAATCATCAAGGCCGCGCGCGATGAGGGGCGCATGACCGCAAAGGAAGGGGATCTCTTCAATCATCATGCGGCGATTTCGCACTCGATCCTAGAAGACACGGTGCTCTACGGGGCTATTTCCTTGCCAGTTTTTTGGCTTATCTTGCCGCGCATTTTGCTTTCGATAATTGTCGTATGGCTGGAGCGCTTGCGGCGAGAACTGTATCGACGTTCTCTCAAGGCAGGAGTTGCATGAGTTTTTTAAATTGTCAGTATCGTTGCCGTTTTATCTCGAAATCGTTACTATAAAATCGAGTATAGATAAAGAGTCTCTTACATTATTGCAAGGAGTCTTATAAGAAATGAAATTTGCAGAGCCACAGACCACTGAAACGGAATCCAAGAAATCAGAAGAGTCTTTGAATGAACGTTTTCTCAAGACCCGCACCGTGCTTCTGGTAGGTGAGATCGACAAGGATCTTTCGGAAAAAGTGGTGCGTCAGCTTCTATTGCTTGAAAGCATTTCGAAAGAACCGATTACCCTGCTCATCGATTCTCCTGGCGGAGATGTATATGCCGGATTTTCCATTTTCGATGTGATTCGCTTCATAAAGGCGCCGGTCAGGATTGTTGGTATAGGGCTTGTCGCTTCTGCGGCAGCGCTCATACTGATAGCGGTCTCTAAGGATCACCGGTTTGGTTTACCAAATTCTTCATATTTGATTCATCAGCCATTATCCGGAATGAATGGTGTCGCGACAGATATAGAGATTCATGCTAAGGAACTCGAAAGGACGCGTCTGCATATCAATGAGCTGCTTGCCGAGGCAACAGGGCAAGCGCTGGAAAAGATTATAAAAGATACCGATAGAGATTTTTGGATGAATGCCCAAGAAGCAATGCAATATGGGCTCATTGGAAAAGTGATAGTTTCCAGACAAGAGCTCGACTGAAGAGTTGGGGCATGTCTTATCCGGGAATTATTGCTGTTTCTTGATTTTGGCGCGTGAATTCTGAAGCGCTTATAATGCCGGATAGCGTCTTTCTTATTAAGGAGGAAAGATGCGTCCGGCATTTCTTTTTCTTTCTGTGCTCGCAATGTTGGCGGCAGGTTGCCAGTGTTCTCTGCCAGCCTTGCGGACAGATGGTGAGATCAATATCGTGTCATACAATGTGCACAACCTTTTCGATGCAGAAGAGAGCGGAAAGGAATACCCTGAGTTTAGGCCTTCCAAAGGAAAGTGGACTAAAGAGCTCTATGCCAAGAGGCTCGGAAATGTCGTAGAGGCCGTTCGGTCGCTTTCCAACACTAAAGATGGCGAAGGTTCTCCTGGTTCGGATCCTGATATTCTATGTTTCCAGGAACTCGAGAACGAAAAGGTTCTCTTTGATCTCGCAAAGCACCTTGGTCATGGAAAGCTCCGCTATTGGGCAATGAGTGGGCCTGAAGAGAGCATAATCCATACCGGCATTTTGTCCCGTTTCCCTATCGTGGCCGTTCATTCGCATTCGGTTATGGACGCGTGGGGTCTTGGAATGTTGCGGGATGTCCTGGAGGTGGAATTCGAATGCGGCAGTATGGGCAGAATGGTGATCTTCGCCTGCCATTGGAAGTCCAAGCTGGAAGGAGAGGCAGAAACCGAACCAGCCCGCCGGGCTGCAGCGGCATTAGTCGCGAATAGAATACGATTGCTTCGAGAAGAGCGACCTTTTGTTCCCATAATCGTCTGTGGCGATTTCAATGAATCACCGGATGAATACCTCCGCACAAACAGATGCTATCCTACGGCGATCATGTATTCAGGTGTGGGAGTTCCACCCATGGCTATCGAAGGAGAGCCAATCTGGGCTTGCAGTAGTCTAGAGGAAATAGGAGACGAAAGCTCAGAACTGGCCGAAAGCCATAGCCAAGTTGGCATAATAAATGGCGAAGGAATCGATTCTTATTCCATAAAACATGGCAAGGGTGTCGATTTTGACGAAAAAATAGAGCTCTACACTCCATGGGCGGAGTATCCGGACAAGTTCAGCCTCGCCTATAGAGATAAGCGCGAACAATACGATGGCTTCTTAGTCAGCCAAAGCCTCAAGGACGGCATTGGGCTTGAATATCAGGGGTTCTATATTGCAGATGCTCCCATGCTATTTACTGCCGAGGGTGTTCCTCGCGAATGGAAGGGAACAGATGGATATTCAGATCATTTGCCTGTTGAGCTTGTTCTTTCGGTTGTTGATGGTACGCAATAATGACTTTCTTTATCTGTGGGGAAAATCAGGATACATGACAATTATGTGGAAAGGCATTAGCGCTGTATCCCTGGAGCTTTCGAGCCTTAGAATCGTTTAATCTCGGAATCCGGATCGCGCCCTATGGGATGCAATGAGACGTCATTATCGGAGCTAGAAGCATCATAAAGTAAACTATATATTTGGAGGTGTATATGGTTTCTGGAATTGTCGCCTTAATTCTCTTGTTGTTAGCGGTAATAGCTATTGTGGTCTTAACTGGGAAGTACAGAATAAACGCTTTTCTGGTACTTATTGGTGTGTCTTTTGTCTTTGGACTTCTGATTGGGCTACCAGCCCTGGATGTTGTTGTGGGGATCAAGAATGGATTTGGCGGCACTCTAACGAGTATAGGCATTGTAATAGTTGCAGGCACTATTCTGGGCACAATACTGGAAAAAACCGGTGCGGCGCTTTCGATGACCAGGGCCATTTTGAACATGGTAGGCAAATCGCATGCTCCTCTGGCCATGAATATAGCTGGTTATATTGTATCGATCCCAGTTTTCTGCGATTCCGGCTATGTTATTTTGAATCCACTCAACAAAGCACTTGCAAAGGAATCCGGGATTTCGATGACAGTGATGGCTGTTGCGCTTTCTACAGGGCTATACGCGACCCACACAATGGTACCGCCCACTCCGGGGCCTATCGCTGCTGCAGGAACATTGGGAGCGGATCTGGGGAAAGTCATTCTCTTGGGCCTTATTGCAGCTATTCCAGCCTCTCTTTCCGGACTTCTCTGGGCTACCAAGTTCGCCAAGAGATATGAAATCGAGCCCGAAATCCAAGGTACTTATTCGGAAATAGTAAAAAAATTCGGCAAATTACCAAATACACTTCTTTCTTTTTTGCCAATAGTGCTTCCGATTGTGTTGATTCTATTAAAGAGTGTTGCGGAATTCCCTTCTAAGCCTTTTGGTAATGGCGATTTCCGCGTGTTTTTGTCTTTTATTGGCGATCCTGTAACCGCGCTTATTCTCGGTGTGCTGTGTTCCTTGCTTCTGGTTCATAAAGGAGAGCTAAAGAAGGCTATCTCGGACTGGATGGGGGAGGGAATAAAGGAATCCGCTATCATCCTGGTAATCACCGCAGCAGGCGGCTCACTGGGCGCTATTATCAAGGCAAGTCCGATAACAGATTTTATAAAGACAAACATGGCGAGCATGCATCTGGGAATTTTGTTGCCCTTTATAATTTCCGCTGCCCTCAAAACCGCCCAAGGTTCTTCTACCGTAGCTATTGTTACCACTGCAGGCATTATGGCGCCTCTTTTGCAGACGCTCGGCCTAGATCCAGCCCTTACGACCATAGCGATCGGCGCGGGCTCGATGGTTGTTTCGCACGCTAATGATTCCTATTTTTGGGTGGTCTCCCAATTCTCGGGCATGCCTGTAAATACAGCCTATAAGGCTTACAGCTCTGCAACTGCCGTGGAAGGAGTAGTCGCATTCTTGATGGTGCTCGTATTGTCCTTGTTTGTCTAGTGGGATAATCTAGGAAGCCGATGAACAAATTCTATGCAAATATCTGCGAACGTTTTGGCCTTAATGCCTATGTAATGGGGGATTACCAAAAGGCAGAGAGCTGGTTCCGGAAACTCGAGCAATCGGAACCGGATTCAATCCGCGTTTTGAGAAACCTCGGAATAATTTTCCTTGCGCTGGGGCGAGCGGAAGAAGCAGAACGCTATCTTTTGAGAGAAGAAAAGCTCTATGGCCCATCTTTCTATCGCAATTCAGCGCTTGGCGATCTTGCATACGCAACCGGCAAGAGAAAAGAGGCAGAAAAGCGATATCGGCTTGCGCTCAAAGATCCGGAATGTGCTAAAGGTGGCAAGGCTTTCCATATGAGAGATTTTATAGAGCGGCGCCTCGCGATGACCGAAGATGATAAGAGATTCTGCGATGCAATAAAAGCCATGGAGCTTTTCAAGAAAGCAGAGGAATTGAGAGAATCGAGCGAACATATAAAAGCCATTGAGTATTTCATGAAATCCTTTGCTCTGGATGAGACAAATTGGCCCGCCCTCAACAATGCCGCTTCGATTCATTTGAACATGCTAAAGAATCCTGCGGAGGCAGAACCCTTATTTCGGCAGGCTTTCGAGCTCTCTCGCAGCCCTCAGGTAGCTAGAAATCTAGACCTCTGTATCCAGGCACTCAATCAGAATCAGAAAAAAGAAGGACAGAAAAAAAGATGGAGACAACGCACGTAAGCGAAAGTCCTGGACACTCCTTGCGCGCCGATGCGGAGGAGATCTTCCGAGCAGCGGTGGATCGGGTTATGCCGGGACGGCTTTTTTCCTATTGTCTTTCGCTGGAGGGATCGGTTCTGCGCCTTTGGGATGGAGAAGAGCCTCAAGCCTACGATTTATCCAAATATGATCATGTTGTGATAGTTGCTTTTGGAAAGGCTTCGATTCCTATGACCGCAAGCCTGGCCTCGATTCTAGGCCAACGAGTTACAGAAGGGCTCGTGGTCTCTAAGGCCCCGGAAAGTGGACAAAGTTCGAGGCTCTCTGAGGATATCGAAAGTCTCTTTGCGTCTCGATCTATCACTTCGATCGAGTCAAGCCACCCCGTTCCGGATGAAAGGTCGGTTCAAGCTGGCAGGGAAATGCTCAATCTCGCTATGCGGGTACGAAAATGGGAAGAAGTCGGTGAAAGGACTCTTGTATTTGTACTGGTCTCTGGTGGAGGGAGCGCTCTACTGACAGTCCCTGCATCGGGTATATCGCTCGAAGACAAAGCGGAAGCGACAAGGCTTCTATTGGCTTGTGGGGCTACAATTCACGAGATCAATACAGTGC
>JAAYWE010000221.1 GCA_012516755.1 Treponema sp. | reverse complement strand
TATTGCGATGTCCAGAACGAGAAAACAAGGAATTCGAGAAGGCGGAGAATAGCCAGCAGTATAAGGCTTTGCTTAGAGAACCTCCAGAAATCGAATGGGATAACATGGGAGGTTTTCTTGTGGGCCATTCCAAGCTTGAAGATCTAATCGATCGCATAGAGACAGGGGGTATCCGTAGCTGGGATGAGCTTCATCGTGAGTATCATAGACTCTCCTTGGAATATGAAGAGGATGCTCAAGCTTTTGCCTGGGCTGTTCTTGGCTACTTAAGCCTTGATTCTGAAAGGGCTAGTGCCATCAATGTGGCCATTGCTAAAGGAGATACATCGAATTTGGGAGAACAGTGGCCAAAGCCCTCTTTTTCTGAGCTTATCTCTAGCCTCGAAGCCGCAAAGGAACTATCTTGCGCTATCGCCCAGCGCGTCTATGCTACCCGTGCAAAAGATTGGACTAATCCTTTCAGAAAGACAACCTTCCGAAATGAAAATGAACAACTCGCAGTACATGGCCGCATAGAAGATAATAGTGCTATAAAGGATGTCTCCCGTGAAATGGAGTCCATAGGGGCGGAGATAGACAGACTGATTAGCAGGCTCCTAAAAAGCGATCCAAAAGCCTCTCATCCACAAGATGGGGCATTGTAATAGTGCCATACTCGCCATACTCGCAATTGAACTGATCGGCTACCTCCATGGCATGGACATTGCGCGCCCAAGAGCGCCGGGCAACGCCGCCCATTGCATCCCATGGTAAGGCCATACGTATAACCTGGTCGACCTTCTCCGAGCCATCGAGCACAAGGCCAAATCCACCATTTATGGCTTTGCCGATGCCTACACCGCCGCCATTGTGTAGGGTTACGAGGCTCATACCTCTTGCTGCATTGCCGGCAAAACATTGGGTTGCCATATCCGCCATGACATTCGAGCCGTCCTTGATATTACTCGTCTCGCGGAAGGGGCTGTCTGCGCCGCCGGTGTCGTGATGGTCACGACCTATCATAACCGGGCCAATTTCGCCATTGCGCACCATTTTATTGAACTTCAGCGCGATATTCATGCGGCCAAAGGCATCCTGGAAAAGAATGCGTGCTTGAGTTCCTACAACAAGCTTGTTTTTCTCCGCATCGCGTATCCAAATATAGTTATCGCGATCCTGGCCTCGGCGATCAGGATCGATGCAGGACATCGCGGCGAGGTCGGTTTTGTGGAGGTCTTCTTTTTTGCCAGAAAGGCATACCCAGCGGAAGGGCCCATATCCATAGTCGAAGAGCTCGGAGCCCATGATATCTTCTACATAACTCGGTAAAATGAATCCATCTTTTTCATCTATCCCATTTCTTGAGATTTCTTTTACGCCAGCATCGAAAACAGCCTTGAGGAACGAATTTCCGTAATCGAAGAAATATGTGCCATTTTTGACAAGGCGCGATATGACTTCGAAGTGCCGCCGCAGAGAAGCATCGACCAAAGCCCGGAAATAATGCCTATCCTCAGCCAAAAGCCTTGTACGCTCTTCGAAGCTTATGCCGACCGGGCAATAACCGCCATCATATGGGACATGGCAGCTAGTCTGATCTGAAAGCAGGTCCACATGTATATCGTGGCTATCGATATATTCAAGAAGATCGACAATGTTGCCATGATATGCGACCGCAATTGGCTCTCCCTTGTCCAGGGCGGCATGAGCAAGGTGGACAGCTTCTTCGCATGAATCAGTTTCGCAAGAAACCCAACCCTGTTTGAGTCTTGTTTCGATTCGCGAATAATCCACTTCAGCGATGATAGAGGCCGCATTAGCTATCATAGCCGCCTTGCCCTGAGCTCCAGACATACCGCCTAGCCCAGAAGACACAAATAGTCTTCCAGAAAGATCCTTATCCTGCGAGATGCCCAGTTTGAGTCTGCCTGCATTCAGGATCGTGTTATAGGTGCCATGCACAATACCCTGTGGCCCAATATACATCCAGCCGCCTGCGGTCATTTGGCCATAGTTTGCTACACCCATTGCTGCGGCGATATTGAAGTCCTTGAGATTATCGTACATGCCCACCATGAGCCCATTTGTAATGATCACACGCGGCGCAAAAGGATGACTAGCAAAAATGCCCACTGGAAGGCCAGATTCCACTACAAGCGTACTGTTTTCGTCTAGTACTTCGAGGTACTTACAAATAAGTCGATACTGCATCCAGTTCTGGCATACCTGTCCGGTCTCGCCATAGGTGACGAGCTCGTACGGATAGAGTGCCACATCGAAGTCGAGATTATTGTCGATCATTACTCGGAGAGCACGACCCTCAATGCACCTGCCGGAATAGTTGTCGATGGGAAGGCCTATAATCCTTCCCTGAGGCCGAAAACGATATCCATAGATGCGACCTCGCTGTCTAAGCTCCGCCAGAAATTCCGGAGCAAGTCTTTCATGCCAGCGAGCTGGAATATAGCGCAAGGCGTTTTTTAATGCGATCCGTTCCTGGCCAGGTGTTAGTTCTGCGTCGCGCTTTGGCGCTCGTCTGACCCCTGGCTCGAAAACCAGCTCGGCTGGAAAATTCTCAAAATCTAGCGTTATTGTATATGGATGAGCGCTCATTATACTGACCTCCTTTTCTATCGTTTGTTTATATATCTTGTATCAATAGAATTGTATCATCAATAATGAGAATTGAAACGAAGAATCTTTCTCGATTTTATGTCTCGGCTTTTCATTTCAATTCTTGTTCAAGGTCCTCCGAACGCTAATTGTCAATATCTCGCCTTTAGTCTTATGATGTATATCGTTGGAAAGATCATGTTCTACAGAACCTTGAACTACAAATCTATTCATAAGGAGAAAGAATAATGGACAACGAAGTCACATGGTGGAAATTCGACGAAGTAGACGCCTTTATGAGGGCTGGATTCGAGGCTGTCGGGGTGGCTCCCGAGGTCGCGACTGTATGCTCGGACGTACTAATCTCCGCTGATAAGCGCGGCGTCGATTCTCATGGCGTGGGTAGATATAAACCAATCTATCTCGATCGTATTTGGGCGGGAATTCTAGATCCAAGAACGACCTTCGATGTTATAAGGGAGACTCCGACTACGGCAGTAATCGATGGTCATAACGGTATGGGTCTGTATATCGCAAAAAGGTCCATGGAATTGGCCATAGAAAAAGCGGATAAATTTGGTATAGGCATGACCGTGTGTCGAAATTCGACACACTACGGCGCAGCTTTCTACTATGCTCGCCAAGCCGTTGAGCATGGTATGATTGGCATGACCACCACTAATGCACGGCCTTCCATCGCTCCCACCTGGGGAGTCGAGCCCATGCTAGGCACTAATCCCATGACATGGGGCATGCCTTCGGACGAGGACTTTCCCTTTATGTTGGACTGCGCCACTTCAGTGACACAGCGCGGCAAAATCGAGCTCTACGACAGACTCGGCAAGGATCTTCCGGATGGATGGGTGATAGGACAGGATGGAAAATACAGACACGATACTCACCAGGTCTTGATAGATCTAGGTCAGGACAAGGCGGCTCTAACTCCTCTTGGCGGCCTCGGTGAGGATTTTGGCGGCTACAAAGGCTATGGCTATGCCATGGTGGTAGAGCTGCTTTCAAGCGCCCTCTCTCAGACCAACTTCATGAAGGCTCTTCTGGGTGTCGACTCAAACGGCAAGCCCAAGCCCATCGAATTAGGGCACAGCTTTATTGCCATCAACATCAGCGCATTCTGCGACCTGGAGGATTTCAAGCATCATGTTGGAGAGGTAAGCCGCCAACTCAGAGCGTCAAGGAAAGCCCCGGGAGCTCAACGCATATGGACGCCCGGCGAAAAAGAGCATGAGACATGGCTATACAGAAAAGACAAGGGCGTGCCCTTCAATCCGCCCCTTAAGAAGGCCTTCAAAGAAGTCAAGGAGCGCTGCAAACTCGATATAGAACTACCCTTCTGATTTGCGATATTCCTAAGCGATCCATGCAGCATGCATTGCATGCAAGGCATTACTCAGAGCTATAAGGCCGCGAGTCAAAATCACAAAAAAAGACCACAAGACTTTATAGCTCTGAATTTGTGGCTTATTGGTTTGTCTTTGATTTAGAGTCTATCGATGATTTATATGTATGGAACTTATGAGCAATAATTGCCTTCCGGACTCTTTAAGCCATAGGTATTTTATTTAGCCTGCCCCGAGCCTCGAATTGTTCCACTGGCTTTTGCAGCCAGTTTTGCAAGAAGGCTTGGATCTTTCCCATACTTTTCTATCAGGCCACTTAGATCTCCCAAAAGCTCAGGTAGGCCATCCACAACAAGGTCTACCAAATCGTCTGCCATATCCTCTTCGTAATTTGCCACGATGTAATCGACGAGATCTGTCCACAGACTCTCCTTGCTCATTTTATCATTGAATTCCAAGAGCATATTTAAGCGCAATGAGGAATTTTCTTTTAGCTTACGAGTAAAGAAAGCGTAGGGACTCAAGATCGCCTTGATCGTAGTTCTAGTGCGCGGTTCCTGAGAAAAGAGGTAAAGGACATCCATCGTCGCAATGTATTGCGCACTGCCGCTAGCATTTATAACAGTGGGAATCAGTTCTTCCAGGGTCTTCTGGCGCAGTTGTAGTACCTTGCGATATTTATTTCCACCTTCTATAAAGCCGGCAACAACATCTGACCATATCTTGGTCTGCACGATGCTTGGAATAGATAGAGAATTCCCTATTGGCGCAAATATGGTAGCCAGAGGCCAGGCCAGAATACTTCTGAATAGATTGGCTCTAACGACATTCTTATCAAAGCCCCTCAAGGTGTTGTGCGCCGCAAGGTAGAAGCCATTTACAATCGAAATAACAAAGAATTTTACAAGGTTGAATAAGAATGTCTCAGGAGCTAAAGGCCACAATATATCGAAAGTGCTTTTTGCATATCCCATAAGGGGTACAGAAAAGCCAGTCCAGAAAAGCGATTGACCGACATTGTCAAAATTGATGCTCTTAAGTTTCCACTGGCTGAGTTTGGGACCTCTATAGGAAATTAGGTCTGCGATACTATTTCGAAAACCCGTGATACCAAGCCAAAGCAGGGCATAAGCAGGGCCTATATAAGCTGTAGCTACAGTAAAGCCAATAATCGCGCGAATCGCATTCTTGAATGTCGGGTTGAAGTATCGCCAAGCGCGCAATGGGTTTATTCTCTCTTCATCGCCTGTAATTGCGCGATTCCAGCTACCCGAAATCTTGCCCATGCAGACAATAGAAGGGACAGCAGCATTTTGTAGACTTGCCTCGTCCACCGGACATTCGCTGGATCGAATCATAGCAGAAATAAGCGATGGGAGACGCATATGTCGTTTTATGTATCGCTTGCGCAAATTTCCGATAATCTGATCCTCGAATATGAATCCCATGCCCGGGATCTTTGGATTTCTCCCTGTGGCATCACTCCCACAGATAGGCTTTAGAAAGCTTCGACCTTCAGCTGCCGCACTCTTGTTGAGCTCGTTGACAAAACGCGCAAAGTCTTCTATTGATTCTGGATTTCTTCCTATACAATCCTGTATGTTATAGATTTCCACCGCGTCGATGCATCGACTCCATTTGATCAGGGCTTGTTTGGCTAGTTCAAGCCCATGCTCAAGAGGCTGGACGAACCTTATGGAGCATCCTGCTCTTTTTAGCATTTGGCTTATAGATTCAAGATCGTCAAAAGCGGACTGATAGGAAATTATATGAGGGGAATCGAAATAGGCCGAAAGCACCAAATCAGGAGAAAGCCTATTCAATTCCTTTTTAAGTTCGGAATAACTGGCTTCGATCTCTTCTCTTTGCAACTCACCGTTAGTTTGATCTTGCTGAAGGCCTGAAGGATTTTGCGCTATGTACCTTGCCTTTTCTCGAAGGACTTTATAGTACCACACTCTTTTCTGGAGAATTGGCCTATAGCGCACATACATGAATTCTGCAAGATGAAGAGGCGTGATATTCACGTTTGGAATAGTTGCAAGCAATACTTCCAGCGAAAGAGGGGCAAGGCAGTATTCTGGTTTATTCTCGAAGCCTTCATTTATTTTTGGCAGAGTATTTTGATTGAAATTTTCTAGTAGACGACGTACCGCATCGAGTCTGCTTTCTCTATTGATTTCGAGTCCCTTAAAGAACTTATCCATGTCTAATGCATGATCCGAGAAAAAGGAGCGCAATTCCTCCTTCGACGAAAAATGAGGAAGCTCGGCTATAAAATGGTAGCGAGCCCCTTCCACCAGAACGCTGAACTCGAGTCCAATATTTACCTTAAGGCCAAGGATATTGCCTGCTTCCAGCACTTCCTCCATCAGATCGATATCGGAAACGAGGCCATAAGCTACGGTCAGCGACGATATGCCCTTTATAAAG
>JAAYWE010000027.1 GCA_012516755.1 Treponema sp. | reverse complement strand
TTCAACAGAGGAAAAAAACAATAGGCTCCATGCTTAAGGCTACCAAATGGAAATATCGCTTTGGAAATGATTCATCTTTTTCAATGGCAGTTGATTTATTAAAGAAATACTCCGACTTCTTTATACCAATAAATCTCGATAGCTCCAGCATCTCATCTAGCAACGAAATTGAATTATTAGAGAAATTTCCAGGAAGTGCTGGTAAATCTCTTAGCCTTTTTAAAATTCTGAAAGAAAATTCCTATGAATTTTGTTTGCAATATCAAGATTCCGATATTGGATCATCTTTGGCTGATTCTTCTATGAAATGTTTCAAGGCCAAGAGAACCGGCTGCTATGGTTATGACGAAAACAAGAATAGCTATGAGCTTCTTCAGAATATGATCTAATTAGTTGTGGCCTGGCTCCCATAGATCATCGAATAATCCTTGAAGCAAATTGGTAGACAGAATATATATTATGCGAACAAACTGATATCAATTTTCAGTTGTTCTTTGTCCTATTATTTTATCCACCAGCCTCGTACTCTACTTGGCAGGATCGTACTCTACTGGGCTATCAAGAATAAAAGGATCGCTATAGACATTTCTCATAGTCGAAGTGTCAAAGCCATAAGCGAAGGCAAAGAACACTATATAGACTATGTCCGGTGAAGAAGATGAACCAGCATAATCTCGATCATTGACCTGATATCCTGAAGACAAACAAAAATCAGCATCTGCAATTTCAGCACTACTCGCAGTATCACTTCTGTTTCGAACAATAGAATCAATCACAATTTTTAAGTCTTCATCCGTAAGCGTCCATGTTTCTTGCGATTTCATATTAAGGTAATATTTTGTATAAGTATTGCTAGACACCTTAATTAATGGACTAATTTCAAGAGAATACCAACCAGATTCAGATTTTTTTCTATGCTTCAATGGGAAATATTTATAATTATTGGCCGTCTGAATTATATTGGAGCTCTTCATGCTGCTGATTAAATTGCGGCTATCTCCTGCTGCTACTTCATCATCAAAAATGCGATAATATATTTCATATCCTAGAAATATGGAAGATAGCTCATCGATATTCTTTGTATCATGTTCAAGAACCAGTGCTCCACTTTCTGAAGAAAAATCTCTCGGAGTATACAAATAATCTGTTGTAGGAAGGCCACACGATGTCATTATAATATATATATTTATAATAAGAAGTGCGGCTATGGGCTGAAGCAAGAATCTTATTCCTTTCTCTTTCCCCTCCCCTTTCATCTCTTCTAGCTTCCTTCTTTACCAAAAATCAAGCCATTCACAAAATCAAACCCAAGCCTTTACCAAAATCAGGCCATAATTGAGAATTCACTCAACCAGCTAGTCCCTGCGCATTCAAGTATATCACGCGGTTTTTGGCCAACATTGCCCATTCGGAATCTCCAAATGTTGCTATGAGTTGATTATAGGCTTCGACAGCGCCCTTATAATCGCCTTTGGCTTCCTTTATGCGGCCTAAATTGAAGAATGCGTGAGCCGCTGCAGGATTATCCTTCTTGTAATCCTTTGTAATCAATGTGTAGTGTTCGAGGGCAGCATCGGTGTTACCCGCTTCTTCTGCTGCAACAGCGGCGAGCTCGAGAGCAATCGGCGCTACATAGGATTTTTTATTTCTCCTATAAGCCTCAAGAGCAGTCTTTTCGGCTTCTGCATATTCTTTTTTTTGACTTAGGAGCGCGGCTTTTCTAAGCAGGGCTCGCTGAGCCGCAAGTGTTCTTGGCCATTTTTGGGCTATGGAGTCCAGTTCGGCTATCAGGGAACTCTCAATTTCGGCTCTTTTTTCTTCATCGGTCTCCTGCGACCACTGTAGCGCTTTTTGGTCGGCCAATTCCATCGCTCTGCTGGATGCAGAAGCGATATTTCCAGAGACTGCAGTATAAATTCCTATAGCAACGATGATTAGTACGATTGCAATGCCGAGGCCGATTATAATTCTTCTATTCTTGCTTATAAAGTCGACGAATCTCTCCGAAGAGCTTTTCTTCTCTTCCTTATTGTGCTGTTCTTGTTGCATTTCTTCTTGATTCACAAATTACTCCTTGTTTTGCAGAATATTGAGCTCTTTGATCAATCGTGACAAGTAGGTCCTCTGAATTCTTAAATTTCGAGCAGTCTCTGTCTGATTCCAGCGATTCCTCTCTAGAGCGGATTCTATATAATTCTTCTTAAAGATGGTAATTGCCTCTCTTAGATCTTTTCCGCCAAATTGTTCATCCTCAATGCTCGACTTAGAGCCTATCATCAGGTCATCGGCCGTGATCACCTGTCCTTTTGCGAGAAGGACAGCGCGTTCTACCGCATTTTCCAGCTCCCGAATATTCCCGGGCCAACCGTAGCTGAGCATGCTTTGCATTGCCGATTCAGAAAAACGCATGATTCCCTTGTTTGTTTCCCTTGTGAACTTTTTAAGGAAATACTCCGCTAGAGTTGGCACATCATCCAGACGCTCTCTCAGAGGTGGTATTTGTATAGGCAGTACATTCAAGCGATAATAAAGATCGCTTCGAAATTCCTGATTCTTTACTAGTTTTTCTATATCTCTATTCGTTGCAGCAATTATCCGCACATCCACTTTTATTGTCTCATTTGAGCCTATTCTCTCAAATGTCTTTTGTTGAATGACTCGGAGAAGCTTTGATTGAAGCTTCAGAGGGAGTTCTGCAATCTCATCGAGGAAAATTGTTCCGCCATTAGCAGCTTCAAATCTTCCAGTTCTATTTTCTATAGCGTCAGTAAAGGCTCCTTTTACATGGCCAAAAAGCTCACTCTCTAAAAGACTTTCGGGCAATGCTGCGCAATTGACACGCATAAAAGGTCCATCGCTTCGTTTTGAAAGAAGATGCAACTGCTCGGCGATAAGTTCTTTTCCAACTCCGCTCTCTCCAAGAATCAAAACCGAGGCGTCGCTCGGAGCAATTCGCTTTACCAGCTCAAGTCGATCACGCATGACCCCAGAAGAAAAAATAAGAGGATGCCATCCCTCTCCTTGCTGAACCTTATGCTGAAGGTAGATAAGCTCTTGTTCTGTTTTCTCATACTGTCTTGCATTATCAAAGGCAATTCCAGCTTGTACCGCAAAAAGCTCTACCCACTTAAGATCTTCGCTGGAGAAAATGCCATGAGAGGCCTTGTTGATCAGCTCTATTACGCCTTCTGTTTTATCCTTTATCTTGAGGGGAACTGCGAGAATAGAATTAGTGCTATAGGATATTTCTCTTGATACCTTGGGTGAAAAACGGGGGTCATTAGCTGCATCATTTACAATGATAGAGCGGCGATTTTTGAATACCCAGCCCACAATCCCCTCTGCTGCGGGAACCGACTTCCCCTGGAGCTCGGTACCTCTTGGACCAAGCGCGATTTCGAATCTCAGGCTTTCTGTGGAGGCATCGAACAGAGCAAGGCTTGCCGCTTCGGCTCCGACAAGTCTCGCTGCCGATTCCACGATAGTCTTCAGCAAAGAGCGATAATTTGTGTAGCTGGAATTAAGTTGCGCGTTGATATCGATCAACGTACGGAATCTATCCGAATCTATTTCAGAAGCCATTTCTACCATTGCAGAAGACTGAACAAAAGTGCTCAGCCGTTCTCGTTATCCTTTGCCTTCAAGAGGTCACCCAGCGTATAGCCTGCCTCTCCTTCATCTTCCTGAATAAAGCGGGAAATCTCCTCGCGCTCCTGTTTTTGGACCAAGTCCCTTATGGAAAGCCCCAGTTTCTGGCGGTCCGGATTGAGATCAATTACAACTGCCTTGATGGGCATTTCAGGATGATATTTCTTAAGGGCTTCATCATAAGATTCATTTCTGTCGGATACCAAATCCTGCTTCTTAATCAAACCTTCGATATTGCCCGGCACCTTTACAAATACACCGAAGTCAGTTACAGAAGATACCGTTCCCTCTACAATTGAGCCTGGCTTATATGTCTTGGCGAAAGAACGCCATGGGTCTTCCGTAAGCTGTTTAGCACCTAAGCGGATATTTCTTTCCTCAGGACTGCTCTCAAGTACAATGACTTCTATTTCATCACCCTCATGCAGCACAGAAGATGGATTCTTTACTTTTTGCGTCCAGGAATAATCATCTATATGAAGAAAACCATCGATCCCTTCTTCTAATTCTATAAACGCTCCGGCATTTGTAACCTTTACCACTTTTCTCTTGAGCCGTGTACCTACGGGATACCTTTGATCGATTGTGTCCCATGGATTCGGTTGTACCTGTTTGAGACCTAGCGAGACTTTGCCTGCCGGGATGTCATATCCAAGAATCATGCAGTCGACAACATCACCAGCTTTTAGCACATCCTCAGGTCTTCGCACTTTTTTCAACCATGAAAATTCGGAGATATGAGCAAGACCCTCTATACCCTCTTCAAGCTCGATAAAGGCACCATAATCAGTGAGCTTAGTGACTTTTCCCTTTACGATATCACCTACATGATATTTATCTTCAAAGCTGTTCCATGGATCCGGAGTAAAATGTTTTAGCGAAAGATTTATGCGCTTTTCTTCCGGATCTAGACGAATAACCTTAAGTTCGATTTCCTGGCCTTTTCGTACAAAATCTTTGGGGCGAGTCACATGACCCCAGCTCATGTCATTGATATGCAGAAGGCCGTCGAATCCGCCCAGGTCTATGAAGGCACCAAAGCTTGTAAAACTCTTTACCACACCTTTGACAGAGTCGCCAATCTGCGTTTCCTGGAAGAAGGACTCACGTTTGCGCTCTATCTCTTCCTCCATCAGTTTTCGTCTGTTTAGAATGATGTTTATCTTCTTATCTGAATACAGGCGTTCAAGATAGAACCTGCATCGCATTCCAATAAGCTGTTCACTTTTTTCTACACGTTGAACATCTGCCTTACTCAAAGGCAGAAAACCTGATAATCCATGACCAAGATCGACTTCGAATCCGCCCTTTATTTCTTTCGTGATCGTGCCTTCCACAGGCTGATGCTCTTTGAATGCATTGGCTATCGATTTCCAGAAAATCTTTTCATCGGCTTTCTTCTTAGAAATTATTATATCGCCTGAATGTGTCTCTTTGCGAATCAAAATTACCTTGACAACATCTCCGGGTTTGGGCGGGGTATCGCCAAACTCTAATATATTTAGTTTTCCTTCTGATTTATACCCAACATCTATAAAAACCGTGTCGCCAGCAATTTGGATTACCTTTCCGTCGACTAAATCTCCCTCCTCCAGGCCCTCAAATGATTTGAGGTACTGCTCCTGCAATTGTGTTTGGATATCGTCCTTGGAGGGATCTCGGACGTCCATTCCCACTTCCATATTATCTGCCATGTGCAATCCTTGCCCTTAGAATTTTGTATACTTTGTCATAAACTTGCTCTATGGTCAAGTCAGAGGTATCCAAATATATAGCATCTTCCGCTATTTTAAGAGCACCGATGGGTTTTTGAGCATCGAGCTTATCTCGCATTTCGATATTCTTGCGTACTTCTTCAATTGAAATCGAATCGGCTTCGGCTCCTTCCTCCTTGGTCGAAGCTTTCTTGCTAAGTCTTTCGCGATATCGTCTTTCTGCCCGAATTTTAGGAGAGGCATCCAGATATAGCTTTACATCGGCATCGGGAAAGACGACTGTTGTAATGTCCCTACCCTCGCTAACAACATCCTTACCTTCGGATATTCTTCTAATGATGTTATTCACTTCAGCGCGAATTTCTGGTATTGCAGAGACTTGAGAGACGATATCATCTACCTCTGGTGTCCGAAGCTCTTCCTTAAGACACTCTTCATCTACAATGACCGACCCATCAGACAGACAATCAAAGCGATGCTTTTTAGCGAGGTTTATCATTTTTTCTACATCTTGCCATGCAACACCTTCACGAAGGGCAAGAAATGCAATTGCGCGATAAAGGCTGCCTGAATTTATATATAAAAAACCAAGTCTTTCTGCGATCATTTGCGCAATTGTGGATTTGCCTGAACCTGCCGGGCCATCTATTGCCACTCTCATTGTCCCTTCCCTTTAGCTTTTTGATTCGGATCACAAAGAGTCTTGAGTGCTTGTACTTCATCTACTGTGAGCTCTCTCCAGTTTCCTGGTGCTAGGCCTGGATCGCAGATGGGACCATATCGAATGCGCTCCAGCAGCCTTGTATGAAGCTCAAAATGCTCTAACACGCGGCGAATTTCGCGATTTTTTCCCTCTATTAGGACAATCAGAGCGCTATTAGGTCCTGTGATATGGACAGAACGGGCGCGATATCGTACACCATCAATAATAATTCCTCGCATAAAGCTCGATGCAAAATTATCCGGAATCGGCACATTAGTCTGGATCCTATACTCTTTTTCCATTTGGCCTGAGGGATGCATGAGCTTAGATGCCAGGTCTCCATCATTTGTAAATAGAAGGAGACCACTTGACCATTGGTCTAGTCTGCCAATGTTGTAAATTCGCTCATTGACTTCGCCTGATATCAGATCGATAGCACAAGGGCGCCCGTATGGATCGCTGAGCGAAGAGAGATAGCCTTTTGGCTTATTTAGAAGAATGTAGCGGAATTTTTTGGGATAGGCTGCAATGATTGGCTGTCCATCTATTTCTATTCTTTGATTGCAGATGATCTTTTGCCCAATGGATGCTCTTATACCG
>JAAYWE010000220.1 GCA_012516755.1 Treponema sp. | reverse complement strand
GGCACGAATTCATCTCCGGAGATTCTGAAAATAATCGGGAAATCGTTTCCTGCTTTGGCTCGTATATTGGATATGATCTCCAGCGGGAATTTAATTCTATTTAGGAGAGAGCCACCATATTCATCAGTCCGCTTATTTGAATAGGCAGACATGAATTGAGCGATGAGATAGCCGTGCGCGCCATGCACCTCCACACCATCGAACCCAGCCTTTTTGGCCCGCAATGCACAATCTCCGAATTCCTCTACTATGTTGCGAATCTCAGCCTTGGTGAGCTCATGAGGAATCTCCTGATTCGCGGGGCATGGGATCGGCGAAGGAGCTACCGGCTGTGCACCAATTACAAGATGATTAGTCTGTCTGCCCGCATGATATATCTGCGCTACTATCTTGCTGCCATACCGATGAACACGCTCGGGCAATTTGGAATGGCTCTCAATCTGATCATCATTCCATAGCCCGGGAATTCCAATAAATCCCTTTCCTCGCGGATCAACTGCATAATCCTCAGTGATGATGAGTCCCCATCCACCTTTCGCTTTTGCCTCATGGTACGCGATATACTTTTCGGTTGCTGTGCCATCGTTGTTGCAGAAATTCATTACCATGGCTGGTACTACTAATCGGTTGCTTACCTCCATTTTGCCAATGCGCATAGGCGTAAAAAGGTACTTCGGCATATTTTACCTCCCTTTCTCGGCAAGCTTTCGCTTTGCCATCAGCAAAAGAAATAAGGCATTGTATAAGACAATGCACTTATAAAATTATATCGATAAGAAATCATGGAAGCAATGTGAGCGCTCTCTCTTGGCCTTAACTTTTTCTCTTTCTTTTTGCCAAAACTACCGGCACCTCATGGGGAACCCACAAGGTGTCGGGTATCAATGAATGTCAGAGAAATGGCTCGACATCCTTTATGGTGATGGGGCCGACATTGGTTCGCCCCTTGTCGGATACGGGCAATTTCAACTTGCCCGTACTTTTTAACTTGACCTAAAACATAGGAGATAGCAGCATTTTACAGGAATTACAGAATGTTTTATTTCGTTTTACTCAAATAATCTAAAGTGCCACTTTACTTTTCGAGGAGTTTGCACCATACTCATTGTATGCAGCTCTATGATCGGCTTTATGCAAGCTCATTTTCCCACAAAATTTCGCATCCCTTTGTCCATATTATGTTCGGTACACGCCAGACGGGAAAGTCGACCCTCATCCGCAGTATAATTCCACCCGAAAGCCTTGTCTTTGACTTTTCCAATCCATCCCAGCGGCTACAGTTTGCTACAAACCCTGGCCGATTCATCGATATGTATCGAGCGCTACCCTCATCAGAAAGCCCTCGCTTTATATTTCTCGATGAAGTGCAAAGCGTGCCCGAGCTTTTCGATGCGGTTCAGTTTCTCTACGATGAAGAAAAGCGCAGTGCGCCC
Source organism: Treponema sp. (assembly GCA_012516755.1). Lineage (GTDB taxonomy): Bacteria > Spirochaetota > Spirochaetia > Treponematales > Rectinemataceae > Rectinema. The sequence goes on along the minus strand of JAAYWE010000220.1, from coordinate 1,663 downwards.
GACGAGCGACGTACACGCTTTATCCTCTGTGGCAGCTCGGCACGACGATTACGGCGCACCGGTACCAATCTGCTCCCAGGTAGAAGCATACTCCATCATCTCTATCCTCTCACCAGTATCGAATACCAGCCATTTATCCCAGCAGGTTTTCCAGTAGAAACGCTCTATGGATCTCGAAGCCTTGTGCCCATTTTCAAGGATGAACCACGGCTCGTATCCCCTTTTCCTAAAAGAACGCTTGAAGATCGGATGATATATGGAGAACTCCCTGCCATGGCCATCCCCTATGCAGAGCGTGGTACGAACGCTGATCCACGGCGCGAGCTTTTGCGGTCCTATGTTGCAGCGTATATCGAAGAAGAGCTCCATCGCGAAACGCAGATTCGTGAATGGGGCCCATTTTTGCGCTTTCTATCTCTCGCGGCTTACGAATCAGGAGGCATTATGAACTTTGCGGGCATCGCAAAGGAATCTGGCCTCTCAGCCCCCACCGTCAAAGCGCACTATCAACTCCTTGAGGATATGTTTCTTGGCTTCATGGTACCTGCATTTTCAGGGAGCTCCCGCAAGACCGCGCTGTCCACCCCTCGATTCTTCTTTATCGATTTAGGCCTTCGCAATGCCGCGGCAGGTCTCTCGCTGACACCAGATACGCTTTTGGCCAACCCAGGCCCTCTCTTTGAGCAATGGGTCGGTATTGAGCTCTATAAGCGCCTCTCGTATCTTGGTGATTCGCAGCTTTCGTATTTTCGTACTGCCGGCGGAGCGGAGGTCGATTTTATCATTGAGCAATCAGGTATCCTCTATCCCATTGAAGTAAAATGGACAGAAAATCCCACCACCAAAGACGCGCGCCACCTGGAAAGCTTCCTCCAGGACCATCGCGATCGTACTTCCCATGGCTACATTGTGTGCCGCGCTCCCTATCCCCTCGCAGTGAGCAATACAGTGACAGCAATTCCCTGGTGGCTACTCTGACTGAGCCACAAGGCTCGTCCCTCGAGCTCTTGGACACGATCTTCCAGACAGTATCGGTATTTTCGAAGAACAAGTCGACCACACCGAGAACCCTCACATTGTTCTCTTCATCAAGTCCCATATACATGACGCCGATGATTCCAATTTTAGCGCCCTCACGTTCGATGATAGTCCATGCAGGCAGATATCTTTCGCCTGTCGATTTCATGTGGACATTTCCGGACATGATTTATGCATTCGCCTGTTCGATCAAATGAGCACGATGCTTATCGATCAAGGTCGCTAAGTAAGCCAGGCTGCCTTTGGTATCTTTTGTGTCAGTAGCAAAATCCCATGGTGCAAACCAACCATGAAGGTCACTGGTGGCGAGAATCTGAATATTGACCTTGCTAGCCACCTCAACCGTCAAGACATGCGAGCAGAAAAACAGGTTTTCTAAAGATTTCTATCCTAATCCGCCAATTATATGACAGCTGCGCCCGTACTTTCAGAAAGGCTCAATGAATCTTCATCGAGCCGTCTAAACGTTTCGAGATTGCGAAGGGTAATATCATCCTTGGTTGAACAGCGGATATCCTCAACGACGATACCAGTGCATGAGGAAAAAGCTTGGTTAAATAGACATTCGATTTCCACGGTCATCTGCTCGCTGAGATCGTCCTCAATTCCGACTATAATACTAGTT
>JAAYWE010000026.1 GCA_012516755.1 Treponema sp. | reverse complement strand
TGTGCCGGCTAGTCTACCCCCAACTAGAATTCCGACTATTCCCCAGATAAAGAAATTTGCCGCTTCATCTTCGGTCCAAGGAGCACCAAGCCGTCTGGATTCTCGCTTGAAGAGAAGCCAGGTCACGCCAAAGGCGATTAGATACATGAGGCCATACCATCTAAAGGGCAGACCGGGAATTATCTCTGGAGAAAGCCACTTTGGGAATTCGAGCATTGCAACCATCAGGAGACCTCATGTTGATCTTTATGAGTCTTTTCCATATTCTCTGCCTTTTCCATATTTTCCAGATTTTCCATATTTTCTGCATTTTTGGCCTTGGGCAGTTGAAACTTAAGCGCATCTATCACAAGCAAGCCAAAAACAACAATATCAAGCAAAATCAAGGCGACCATGGAGATAGCCGCCTTTGCCATGTCCACAGGAAAGGACCCGCCAATATTGCGGATGTAGGCCATCAACGCTAGCGCACTGAGAATCGGAGAAACACAGGCCACGATGAGCGAGGGTATTCTAAGGTATTCTCGCGCTCCCGCTTTTACATACTGAATTATCACAATGTAGACGAATAAGAGATTATACAATTGAAAAACTCGAAGCAACGCGGTTGTTACACCACCATAATCGCTCATTCCAAATAGAATTGCCACAACGCCAATTACAAAGACACGCAGAAAAGCCAAAATTGAGGCAATTAGTAAAAAAAGCGAACGTCGCATATCGAAAAGGAGTCTAGTAGGCCTATCTTCTATAGTCAAGACAGTAGCAAAATTATGGCTCATTGGCTATGATAATGTGACTCATGAAAACACTACTCTCGGGGAAAAGGAGTCCAACCCGATGAAACATATAGATATGCCAGCAATAAGAAAGCAGATAATTCCCTTTATTAGCCTGGTGCTTGTGCTAGCTCTATCGTTCCTTAGCGTTTCGATTCCGGAGCTCTATGCGCAGCAGCTAAAGATTCCTGATTCAAAGCAGTATTCCCTTCTTCTGCAGAATATCTACCAGTTTATTCTTCAGAACTATGTCGAGGAACCAGACCCGACCAAGCTCTACGAGGGGGCGGTAAAGGGGATGCTCGACTCACTAAACGATCCCTATTCCACATATCTAGATGAGGACATGATGTCTGATCTGATGTCGGACACTACCGGTATCTATGGGGGGATAGGTCTCTATATCTCCAAGCAAGCAACCGTGGCAAACGAGGACGCACCAAGATATATCGAAGTCGTATCTCCGATAGAGGATACGCCTGCATGGAGAGAAGGAATTCGCCCTGGTGATCTGATAATCAAGATAGATGGCGAAGACACCTCTCCTATGAGCACCGACAAGGCCTCAGCAAAGATCCGAGGAGAGGCGGGCACAACCGTCACTCTCACGTTTAGAAGAGGAACTTATGAGTTCGAAATTACATTTATTCGGACTAAGATAGAAATCCCTGCACTCAAGAGCGCGGTCATCCAGACGGTAAATGGAAATATCGGCTATATTCGCATAATCGAGTGGAATCCGAACACGGCGCCGCAGATGAAGACGGTGCTCCAAGATATGAAGAAGCAAGCCATCGATAAATTCATTTTAGACGTGCGGTCGAATCCAGGGGGGCTCCTGACTTCCGTAGTTGAAGTCAGCGATCTTTTTCTTTCTACCAATGTAATCGTTTCAACAAAAGGGCGCAGCTACTCTGAGAACTATGAGTACAAGGCAAAACCTGACCTGGTAATTCCTCTAACGGACCGGATGATCGTCCTTATAGATCAGGGTTCAGCTTCAGCCTCGGAGATCTTTGCCGGTGCCATGAAGGATACAAAGAGGGCTCTCCTGGTTGGAGAAAAGACCTATGGAAAAGGATCTGTCCAGCAAATTTTCCCTCTCGATAAAGGGGGATTTAAGCTGACAATGGCACATTACTATACACCAAGTGGCATCGACATCGACAAGGTAGGAATCGAGCCGGACGTAAAGGTACCTGAACCCACCCTTAACGAAAAAGAACTCGAGGAACTTCAACGTCTCTACGATGCAGGCGAGATAGCGCGATTTCTCGAGAGCAACCCAAAGCCAACTCTTACAGAACGTAAGGCTTTTGCAGCGGAACTTGCACAGAAATACAAAATCCAGGAGATTTTTCTCGAAAAAATAATTCGCGATGAAGCTGAGAGGTCTATGCCAGCCCGAATCTTTGACCTCGAATATGATATACAGCTGCAAAAGGCTCTCGACCTCATCCAATCGGCAGATTTCGAACAGATCTTAGAGAGCACCAAGACCCTGGCCCAAGGCCGCTCCACAAGCAATTAGATAAGGTTTTGCATTATGCGACAGATTGTTCTGTTGAGAAACCAGCGCGGCCGAGAATCTTGCTCGCTCGATGAAAAAACGAGTCATTACCTGATAAATGTTCGGCGAATGCGAAAAGGCGACTCTTTTGAGGCAGTGGATGAGGCGGGTTCGCGTTTTTCCTGTACCATTGTTTCCGACGATTCTCACGCAGTAAAGCTTGAAATTAAACCTATTCGCTTTTCCCGATCTCTGGTGGGCACCCCCTTGAATAAAGCAGAAGAAGATAAGGCAAAACCAAGCGTAGCTCCAACTCTGCATATAGCCCTGGTCCAGGCGCTGCCCAAAGGCCATAAATTCGATCTCATAATTCGCCAGGCGGTAGAACTGGAGGTAGAACTCATTGTTCCATTGATCACTCAGCACTGCGTTGAACAGGAGCCACCAGAGCGAGCAAAGGCAAAGCTCGAACGGCGAAAGCGCATAATTCGCGAGGCTATTCAACAGTCGGGCTCTTTTGTCTACACAGAGATTCTGTCGGCTGCAGATCTGGAAACGCTAGATGCGGCCTTGAACGCAAAGGGTTTTAATAAGAGAGACTCGGTAAGAATTCTATTCCATGAATCGGAGAAAGAAGAATCCCAAGCCTTGCATCTTCTCCTTTCGGGTGACAAGGATCGCGTTGTTCTAGCCATAGGACCAGAGGGTGGCCTTTCTCAAAATGACTGCGCGGCATTTATTGATTTGGGATTTGCTCTGCATCATGCCAGAGGCCCAGTATTGAGAGTGGAAACCGCTGCTGCTTTTGCAATATCGGCAGTTCGAGCTATCGTTTTCGAGAGAGATTTATGGAAAGTGTAAGCATCGCCTGCGCGTTTCTAGATGGCTTACGTCTCGATTTTCCTTCTCAATTCGATCTGTTTATATTGCCCTATCTTTGGGACGACGACAAAAATCACCAGATTTGTTTTGTCGATAAACAGAATTGGATGCACGCTAGAAAGCGCGACGAATTTGGATCCATGATCGCCAGTGCTGACTTGATTTTACCTCGCGACAGCGGCATTGCGGAGAATGTGCTCGCGCATGGCGAAAAAGCTCTTCGCTGTTGGACTGTACCTTTTATTTACCAGGTATTATTGGATGTTCTCAATGAATCCATGGTAGAAGAAAACACTGTCGGATTAGAGAATATGAAAGAACAGATTAGAGCTTATAAGCCCCATAAGGTTCTTACCCTCCTACTATCTTCTCTCGAAAAGCGCAATGGCTCCGTGTTCTTATTGGGTGGAAACCCGATAACGCTTATCAAGGCCGAAAAAAACATCCGTGCGACCTATCCCGGAATCACAATAGTAGGAAGCATGCATGGCTTATATCGGCCAGAGGAAGAACCTGCTATCATCGAGGCTATGCAAAAAGGGGCTCCTCAAATGATTCTAGCGGGTAGTCCTCTCCCTGCTGAAGAATGTTGGATACCCCGCCACATGAATGTAACCCGAAGCGGTATTTTCTTTTATCATAAACCGATAATGAAATGGATTTCCGGTAGATAAAACTTTTTGCCCTCTGTAGACATAATTAGATGTTAGCTAATATTTGAAATATATTAGGTAAAAATATCTTACTTCGACAAAGTTGTTCTTTAGGCCTTGAAACATAGAGATGCATTTGTTACATCTCAAGCAATCATGAAAAGACTAATCTATTTTGATCAGGACTTTAGAAGAATACGGCCTATAATAAGACTCTTTAGCAAGTATTTTGATATTTCTGTCGCGGGAGACTTGCTCGAATTATCCATAATGATACAAAGGCAGAAGCCGGAAATTCTTATTGTAGGACTTATATCATCAGATTCAGACTTCAATGCGCGACAAAAAGAAATCATGAAGAAAATCGTTCCCTCTTCATTAGAGATATATTATTTCCATAATTATTTAGAACTCAATGACATAATTACCAGTGTCTCGGAAAAATCAAATAAAGAACACTTGCCTTCCTGTGGCGACAAGGCATCTGGTGCAAACCCTCGACATGCTGATCCTTCTTTAAATATAATTGGAAAAAGCAAAAAAATAGGTCATCTGATTTCGCAGATTCGCATGTTAGCCAACGAATCTTGCTCTGTTATGATCATTGGAGAAACAGGAACCGGAAAAGAACTAGCCGCACGCGCTCTGCACGAATGGAGCGACAGAAGATCGAATCCTTTTTTGGCATTGAATTGTGCGGCAATTCCATACACTCTTTTTGAAAGTGAGATGTTTGGCACTGAGAGAGGAGCCTATACCGATGCTTCCTCAAGAAGCGGCATCATCGAGCAGGCAAATAATGGTACGCTCTTTCTGGATGAAATTGGTAGCCTTTCTCCTGTTTCGCAGCCATGTTTGCTGCGCGTACTCGATAATGGAGAATTCCGTAGACTCGGAAGCCTTCATTCTCGCTCGTCTAAATTTCGGCTTGTTACAGCCTCGAGCCGAAATCCAATTGAGCTGGCCTCTCAGCATGAGTTTCGAGACGATCTGCTATTCCGCATTGCCAATTTCGTGATAGAGACTCCTCCTCTGCGAGAGAGAAAAGAAGACATACCTTTGCTTGCGCAGCATTTCTGTGATCAGTATTCAATTGGTCGCTTCAATATAGGAAGTGATGCCTTGGACAAGATGTATTCCCACAATTGGCCTGGCAATGTTCGAGAGCTATTCTCGGTAATTATGAGTGCGTGCTCGCTCAGAAAGTCGGGCAAGATTTGCGCTAAGGATATACATTTTTTGCCGGGCATAGAAAAGATGTCAGACCAGCGCAAGCGAAATAGCCGTTAAATAAGAGCTTTGGCCAGAATTGCCGCCAGCGGTCGCTATCTAATGTCGCTATATAATGTCGCTATCTAATGTCGCTATCTAATAAGGAGAAATTCCAGTATTCTCAAGACATGAATAATAATAATTCAGAAGATATCCAAGGCAGCATTCAATTACAGAATCGCGTATCGACATTCAGCGAAAGACTCGCCTTAGTCATAGGCGGCTCAGGCGGTATTGGTCTTGCCGTGTCCTATGAACTTGCCAGCAGAGGTGCAGCCCTGCTAATACAGGGACGCCGTGCTTCGGAAAAATTGCGAGTAGACAGCTTTCCAAAAGCAAAGAGCCTGAACTTAATAGATTTGGATTTTTCAAGTCCCGTCCAGTTCATTCAGGCCATAGACTTGCGCCTAGATGAGATAGGAAAGGAACCCGATATAGTTGTCTGCGCCTTTGGTCCATTCCTGGAAAAACCCTTAAAAGATTGTACCACAATAGATTGGGAATGGCTTACACTAGCCAATCTTGCCCTGCCCGGAGCCTTAGCATCGCGATTCTTGCCTAGCATGATGGAAAGAAAGTACGGTCGCTTTCTGTTTTTTGGTGGTACAAGGACAGATGGCATCCGCTCCTACAAGAAGACCGCTACTTATGCTTCTTCAAAGACTGGGCTTGGTGTGCTGGCAAAGTCCATTGCCGTGCAAAGTGCTTCCGACAATGTCGCGGCTATCGTAGTGTGCCCTGGTCCCGTAGAGACCGAATATCTTGATAGAGAAACCAAGATACGCCATGCATCGCTGACAGCTACCGGTTCGCTCTTAAAAGCCAATATAATAGCGAAAATAGCTCTCGATCTTATCGATTCCGAACCCTGTATCGCATCCGGAGCTGTGGTCAACCTGGACGGCGGTTTTGCACCATAAGAGTTTTGTGACATAAGGGTTTTGCGTAGGCGGGTGTTTGACTTTTCTGGGTGTTTGACTTTTTCTACCCTAACCCATATTATTGATACACTATGCCATCGGGGCTTCTTTCGCGAATTCAGAAGATTTCTCAGCAAGGTTCAGATGCTCTCATCTCGTCCCAGGTATCTACGGATTTCCCAGGATGCATTTTGGCGCGCTTCGTGGGCGCGGTTACAGAAGCCAACCTGGATGCAGTTGCCCAATCGTTCGATAGTATCCTCTCCGAAGGCATACGCTATCTGGTGGTCGATTTTTCCACTATCGAAGATATAGGGCCAGCAGGTATGGGGCTCATGCTTGCCCTCAGGCAAAAATTGAGAGACCGGCAGGGCGATCTTGTGCTCTGTGGTATGCGGCCTCGCATGGAACGAATGGAGCGAATTCTTGGACTGGAGGGCTATTTTACAACTGCAACGGATGCCAAAAGCGCGCTGACAGGTCTCAAATTCGCCCTAAATGGCATCTATCCCCTCTCTGTCCAGTGCCCTGCCTGCAACTCCCTTATAGATATAGAAAAGCCCGGCAGGGGGCGATGTCAGACATGTGAAGCTGTCATCACGGCATTCCCGGATGGGACTATTACGCTCGGTTGAGCGTATAGATCTAAGACAATAGAAGTACAAGGAGGAGGTAGTAATGTCAGCATTGACCAGAATAGAAAGCTATCTCATCGATCTCGGAATAGAATATCAGGAGCTCTCCAATAATTCCTGGTTAATTGAGGATGAAAGCAAAGGCTACCCTAAAATGGTAGTAAGCCTTTCAGACCCTCTTGTTATTATCAGCGCTAATGTCATGCCTGTACCAAAAGAGAAGGCTGAAGAGCTTTTCAGGACGCTTCTGGAGCTCAACGCTACGGACCTCCTGCACGGCGCCTATGCCATAAGCGGCGACCAAATAATCGTAATAGATACACTCGAGTATGATACGCTTGACAAAGAAGAATTTCTTGCATCTATTGAATCGATATCGTTCGCTTTGCTCGAGCATTACAAAAAGCTTGCGAACTATATTCATAAAGTGGAGGAATGAATTATGGGAATGTTCGATCGCCTTAAAACAGTGATCTCATCGAATATCAACGCTTTAATCTCCAAAGCCGAAGACCCTGAAAAAATGCTCAACCAGATGATAATCGATATGAACGAGCAGCTTATCGAATCCAAGAAAGCTGTTGCTATGGCCATTGCAGACGAGAAGCGGCTAGAACGAGAAATGATGGAGAATAAGGCTAAAGCGCAAGAATGGGAAAAGAAAGCCATGCTTGCGGTCCGTGCCAACCGTGACGATCTCGCTAAGGAAGCTCTGCTTCGAAAGCAAGAATTCGAAAGCTATTCTACCCAGCTTGCTCAGCAGTGGGAAGCACAAAAACAATCTGTTGAAAAGCTCAAGGAAGCTCTTCGACAGCTACAAAGCAAGATCGAGGAAGCCAACCGTAAGAAAAATATCCTTATTGCACGGGCAAAGCGTGCCGAAGCCCAACAGCGCATAACGCAGACAATGTCGAGCATGGCAGGCAATAAGAGCGCATTCGAGACATTCGAGCGGATGGAGCGCAAAATCGAGGAAGTCGAAGCACAAGCGGAAGCAACTAAAGAACTCGAGGACACTGCCACAGGCGCGAGCCTGGAAAAGCAATTTGCTCAGCTAGAATCCTCGCCACAGGCAGCAGACGTCTTGCTCGAAGAGCTCAAGAAAAAGATGCTGACCGAGGATGCGGGACGGAATAATTCTCAGAGCCAATAAGGCTTTTTGGTCTTTTTTCAATTAGCTTCTTCCTGATTTGGGCTGTTTTGCTTTTCCGCCTTCAGTCTTACTCTCGCTTAATATGAGCTCCGACTGCGGATAGTCTCTGGACGAGATTTTCATAACCACGCTCGATCTGGTAGACATTGTGGATAATGCTAGTTCCTTCGGCGCAGAGGGCAGCTATGACCATGGCCATTCCAGCTCGCACATCCGGAGAAACCAATACATTGCCCACAAGCCTCGAGGGCCCATAGACAATAGCTCTATGCGGATCGCATAGCACTATCCTCGCCCCCATCGAAATCAATTTATCCACAAAAAACATTCGCGATTCGAACATTTTCTCATGTATGAGCACCACCCCATCCGCTTGTGTTGCTACTACCGTCATAATCGAGGTCAAGTCAGCAGGAAATCCAGGCCATGGGGAATCGTCGATCTTGGGAATCTGGCCACCTATATCTGGAATAACACGAAGTGCAACCGTGCTATTTGGCCTCAATGTGCTCCCCTTCATATCCCATGTGACGCCCAATTTCGAAAACCCAACCTTGAGAGGAGGAAGATCATCTGCATTGACACCATCGATTCGTAGATCTCCGCCTGTTACTACCGCAAGACCAATAAAAGAGCCAAGTTCCATATAGTCTGCGCTTATGGCAAAATCCGTGCCATTTAGGGATTCTGCACCTTTGATAATGAGACGGTTCGATCCCACTCCGTCGATTTCAGCGCCCATCTGAATGAGCATTCTACAGAGATCTTGCACATGCGGCTCACAAGCTGCATTCATAATAATAGTAGTTCCCTCAGCAAGAGACGCAGCCATTATTGCATTCTCCGTGCCTGTCACCGATGCTTCGTCTAGAAAAACAGGTACACCCACCAGTTTGGTCGCGGAAAAAGTGAGCGTGTTTTCTAGGGAGATACGCGCCCCAAGCTCTTGAAGTGCAACAATATGTGTATCTATTCTCCTACGCCCTATCGTGTCCCCGCCCGGAGGAGGTAGAATTGCTTTGCCAAAGCGCGCTACAAGAGGACCGGCAAATAGAATCGAGGCTCGAACTTTTTTAGCGAGCTCCTCGGGCACTTCATACTTAGAGATAGGTCGCGGATCTAAACACCAACTATTAGCATCGACTTGCTCTACTAAGCCGCCTAGATAGCGAAAAACATCGAACATTACGGATACATCTTCAATTGCCGGAATGTTTCGGAGGGTTACAGGCCCATTAGCCAGAACAGATGCTGAAATACAGGGAAGAGCGGCATTTTTATTTCCGGAAAGTGTAAGTGTTCCCTTGATAGGATATCTACCTTCGATGATATATTTGTCCATAGCCTTACTGTATGCGCTGCCGATAAGCAGGTCAAGCGCGATTAGGTTTCTCCTGGGGGATATCATGGCCAAAGAGATTGTTAGAGACAAAGCAGATATCGATAGATTCTATATACCATTACCCGATGATTTTCATGCCCATCTGCGTCAAGGAGCTCTCCTTAGAGCCTCGGTGCGCGGACATGCCGGTCAATTTGGCAGAGTACTTCTTATGCCCAATACCTTGCCGCCTATAGCTAGTTCGAGCCTTCTTGAGGCTTACATTGCCGAGGTCGATCAAGCCCTAGTAGAACTTCCTTTGGAAGAACGCTTCGAGCCGCTCTACACTTTCAAGCTACTACCCTGGATGAGAAGCGCCGATATTGAAGCCCTGGCTCGTGCGGGAAGCATAGCCGGAAAGTATTATCCCTCGGGATCGACAACCAATGCCGCGGATGGTCCACGTTCTTTCGATGAAGTCGAAGAGGTGTTGAATACCATGGAAGCAATGGGACTAGTCCTCTGTATACACGGAGAAGATCCAAGCGCTCATATTTTAGAGCGCGAGCGAGCTTTCTTGCCTCAGGTCG
>JAAYWE010000219.1 GCA_012516755.1 Treponema sp. | reverse complement strand
AGCTCAGGCCTCAAGTCTATGGCAAAGCTATTGAAATTGAATTATCACATCATCTGCACTGGATCGATATCGATTTCGATATAGACAGAAGAAGTGCATTCGATATTGTGTTGCAGTGTCTGTACAAAGCGCTGAAGGTCAGCAAAACGATCTGATCTGAATATGAGCTGGTACCTATGATTGTCCGCAACTATGGCAAGAGGACACTCGGAAGGACCGAGAATATCTATGCCTTCAAATGCCGACATGCATACAAGGCGATGGGCTAAGGTGGCACACTTGGAGGCGTGGCTTCGAGCGCTCTTAGCGGACTTAGATCGAAATACAAAACGACATAAGCGCGTTGCAGGTGGAAATTCGAGCTGTTGACGCATTTGAAGCTCTCGATCGAGAAAACCAGAAACATTGCCCGTCGAGGCCAGCTGGATAATTGGACTATCGGGTTTCCTTGTCTGGATAAAGACAAGTCCATCGGGGACATGCCTTCCCGCTCTTCCGGCTACCTGGACAATCAGAGAAAATACGCGCTCTCCCGCGCGAAAATCGGGCATTGCAAGCCCTTGGTCGGCCATGAGGATGCCTACTACACGCACACCAGGGAAATTCAGGCCTTTTGCGACCATCTGCGTGCCAACAAGGATGTCTATTTTGCCGTTGCGAAAAGCGAGCAGCGTATCTTCCAGATAGCCTTTGGTATTCGTGGTATCGGTATCGAGGCGCGCATGGCTCATGTCCGGAAATCGCTCATGCAACTCTTCTTCGATGCGTTCTGTTCCGTAGCTCGCCCATGCTAGATCGAGCGAACCGCAAGATGGACATGCTCTAGGTTTCATCTCATGGTAACCGCAATAATGGCAGTTAAGACGATTCGAAGCCTTGTGGTAGGTTAGAGGCACAGAACAATGCTTGCAGAGCAATTGCGAACCACAGGTCTGGCACATCAAGGTATGCGCAAATCCTCGACGATTCAAAAAAAGAATGGATTGGCGGCCTGCTTTTTTCGCATCGCGCAAGGCATCGGCTAGCTCATCGGATATAAGACCATGCCTACCTCGCATATCGATTATGTGCATTTCGGGGAAGGATCCTCCAGCCGGTCGATTCGAAAGATCAAAGCGAAGCATCTGGCCTTCTCTGCAAGCTTGCCAGGCCTCCGGAGAAGGAGTTGCGCTGCCCATTACAAGGCGTGCTCCTTCAAGGCGCGCTCGGCGCATTGCGACCTGTCTTGCGTGGTATCGAGGAGTTGTGCCGCTTTTATAGCTGGCATCATGTTCTTCGTCGATTATGATTAAGCCAAGATCGGAGATGGGAGCAAAGACAGCGCTGCGCGCTCCTATTACGATGCGCGCTTCTTTCTTTCCTATCCTGCGCCATTCGGCTAGTTTGCGCGAAGGTGTCAAACGAGAATGAATTATGGCGCATCGCTCTCCGAATCGGGCGCGCGCGTCCTGTTCGACCTGGCGAGTAAGAGCTATCTCGGGCACGAGATAGAGCACACCTAGATCAATCGAGAGAGCTGCGTCGGCAAGCTGGAGAAAGACTTCTGTCTTGCCGGTGCCTGTTGGTCCATAGAGGTAGAACATTCCCTTGGGCTCCGCAAGAATGCCATCCAGAGCAGCCTTTTGCCCTTGGGTTAATACAAGTGGAGTTCTGCTTAATTCTATTTCGTCGAATTGTTCGGCTATCTCTGATCGTTCGCGACGAGCCGATGGCAGCATTGCAGAGAGGGCTTCACCCAGGGAAGAATGATACATAGAGGCCATCCATAGACCTAGCTTCAGCATTTCGCTATCGAAGAGTGGCTCGGTATCGATTACCCTATTTATAGAACGGATTTTGCCTGGTTCGAGCTTGGCTAAGTCAGGAGGCAGTATGGGCTTTTCTAAATCGACCGATAGGTCGGGCTTGCCCAATTTGGTCAGTGGTGGCTCGACAGCCTTTACTGGTGATATATCCTCAGACTCAAGACGTGAGACAGTCTCACTCTTGGAAGTAGGGATATCGATTACTTCCACGACATAACCGATGGCCTTGGCTCTTCTTCCGAGTGGAGCTTCTACGCGCATGCCTATTTCGGCCTTCGTCGATGTATCGTTGCGGTACCAAAAAGTCTCTTGGAGCGGAATTGGGTAGGCTATACGTACAAAAGACATAGGCATTCGCTAATTCTCCGACCTGGAAAACTGAGTTGCACGGCCCGCACTTCTCTGTTTTGTGATTCCGTCTTCCATGAGTGTGCGAAATTGTTTCAGGTCCTCCCAGGCGGGTCGCTTTAGACCCGTGTCTCGAAGCAGGGCTGAGGGATGAAAAGTCACGCGCACTGGAATTCCCTGGAAATCGAAGTCGCGGCCTCGCAATTTGGAAATCGGATCGGAAAGCCTGAGAAGACTATGCGCGGCAATGCGGCCAACACAGAGAATATAATCTGGCTGCAATATCGATATTTGGGCTCGCAGATAGCCTATGCAGGCATCGCATTCAGAAGGCGAAGGTTCGCGATTATTAGGTGGTCGGCATTTTACTATGTTAGCTATATAGCAGTTGCTGTGTCGCGAAAGATCTATTGCCACAAGCATCTTGTCGAGAAGTTGGCCCGAAGCCCCTACAAAGGGCAAGCCCTGCCGGTCTTCTTCTATTCCTGGTCCTTCACCTATAACCATTACGCTTGGGTTTAGAACACCCTCGCCGAATACGATCTGCGATCGACCTTGCCAAAGGCCGCAAGCGGTGCATTGATCGACCTGCGCTTTTAGGGCTTCGAGAGTCGCTTTGCGATTCTCCGACGATGGTTTCGCCGAGGCGGAAGCTTCTAGAGATATCTCATGCTCGCACCTTACTCCATAGCGGAAAAAATCCTCTATAAGAAAAAGGGCTTCCAAAATCTGTCGAGCATCGGTATCTGTGTAAGTGCTTTCATTTTCACTAATAGTTTTTTTGCCCATGGCCAAATCGAACCCTCATTCAATCTAAATTTCATGAACGCCTGTCATCTCTTATCATCTCTTATCATCGCCTATTATAGCCTATTATCGCCTATCATCTTCTATCATCATCTGGAATCGCAAGGTCCTCGATACTAGGACTTATTATTCTAATTCGATATCGAGCTCGGCGACCGCCTGCTCGTCAAAGCGCGGACAAGCGACGGCTATACTGACCTTTCCCTTTTTTGCCTTACCAGATATCCAGAATGCGCTGACTCCACTTATTAGGGATCTCTGCGCCGGGCCAATAAGGCGAGCCGGCCCCTTGATATCGATAGAGTAAGGTTCAAATAGAAAGGGCGCAATATTGTCGTATTGATCGAGGGCTTTTACCACAATGCGAGTGCTGGGCCACTCCTCTTCCTCAAGACTTTTCAGCCATAGAGCATCTGGCTCTATAGAGAGCCTTTTTGCAGCGCTGTCTGCGCCAAAGCTGCGCTCGACAACTTCCTTGCCATCGAGAATGCCCACAAGGCGTATTTTCTCGTCCGATGCCCCCCAATTCATGCCATAACGAAGAACAAGTTCTTCAATGTCTTGAATGCCGAGCTTCTGCCGTCGCATAAAAAGCGCCATTCTCAACTTATCCCAGATATCGAAGCCATTCTCGCCTAAGGCCATAGCCTTACCAGCTAGTTTTCGGAAAAGGCGGAAATCTCTTTGAGGCCAAGCTTCAGTTTCGATCAATGATCCTATTAGATCATCGATAACAATGGGTGGATGCGGAAGGTTCGCAAAGTGAGCCTTATCGGGAAAGAAACGAGCAATAAAACTCTCTGATCTATAGACATCTACGGCATCGCAATTTGTAAAGATATAGATAGGCAAAAGGTGAGAAGCATTCCTCTCCCCCTTGGCAAATATTGAAGCCGGCTCTAATACGAGGCGCTCTGAGGGCGAGACCTGGCTACCATAGAAGAAGCCGGCATATTTTGGAATGCGGAAGGCGTCGGCTGCTCCGTGGTAACAGATCCTATCTCCGGAACCAAAGTCTTTATGCGTATGATAGTCAAAAGCGCACCAGCCGATGCATCCCGCAACGCGTGAATTGCCCATAGCATTGTCTAGAACATGCGCATGGCGCAGCGCATGTTCTACCAGTCGCTCTTCCTGATCGAAACGCTTCGTTGGGAACATGTGTCCTGTATGTTCGGTTATAAGATAGGGGGCCCGCTTCTTGTATTTCGGAAGCACTCTCGCGGGCTCCGAGATATACATCGTTCCTTTACCATCGTAGGTGAAGTCGTTGAAGGTATAGACATCTTCCAGAAGTTCGCTGCGGATGTGACATCTAACACCTCCCGTCTGGCGAT
This sequence comes from Treponema sp., assembly GCA_012516755.1. Classification (GTDB taxonomy): domain Bacteria; phylum Spirochaetota; class Spirochaetia; order Treponematales; family Rectinemataceae; genus Rectinema. The sequence continues at coordinate 144 of JAAYWE010000219.1, read as the reverse complement.
ATGGATCCAGCCTTCGAGCGAGCTCGTTGGTTTTGGCATAGAACTCGTGATTGTCCTTGGATTCGTTGATGCGTACTCCCCATAGAACGATACTCGAATGATTTCGATCGCGCAATATCATATCTTCAAGGTTTCTTAGAGCTT
>JAAYWE010000218.1 GCA_012516755.1 Treponema sp. | reverse complement strand
TGCTTTGAGGAATCTGCTCGACCACGAGAGCCCAGTTAAACACATTAGAGCACCCGATGAGAAGGAATACAACGCCTGTAGTCTTTGCCGTCTCTATCAGAGCTCCTCTGATGTCCTTCCATCCTATAGTCTTGAATACGAGAAGGCTTATCAATAGAGCATAAAGCACGGCTACGGCCGCTGCTTCCGTAGGGGTAAAAATACCACCAATTATGCCTCCCAATATAATGAGCGGCATAAAGAGCGGTATAATCCCTCGGCCAATTGCTCTCGCCACTTCTTTGGGGCTCGGCCAACGCTCAGAACGAGGATAATTTCTTTTCTTAGATATAATTGCGTTGGCAATCATCTGGCTTATGCCAAGAAGTATGCCTGGTATGAGACCGGACATAAAAAGAGCGGCAACAGAGGTTGCACTCACTAGAGAATAGGTAACGAATGGGATGCTTGGCGGGATGATAGGTCCGATAACTGAAGAAGCGCAGGTGATCGCAGCTGCGTAGTCGGCATCATAGCCTGCCGCCACCATTGCTGGTATGATTATTGGCCCTTCAGAAGAAGTATCTGCCACGGCAGAACCTGTTATCCCCGCAAAAAACATCGAGGTAAGAATATTGACATGCCCAAGTCCGCCTCTAAGCCTTCCCACAAAGACATCGGCTAGATCTATCAATCGCTTGGAAATCCCCGCGCGATTCATGAGCTCGCCAGCTAAAACAAAGAAAGGAATAGCCATAAAGGGAAACGAATCTATGCCGGTAAACATTCTCTGCGCAACGAGCCCAATGGGTTTCCCCTCTACCAGAAGATAAATCAGACTTGAAGAACCCAGGCTAAAGGAAACAGGAACACCCATAAATAGAAATACTGCAAAAGCAATAACGGCAAATATCATTTATTAATCTCCTGTCTCCGTTGATTTTCATCATCAAGAAGGCGAATTATGCCTAATATATTTTCGATTGCCATGAATACCATACCAGCGGTAACCGAAAGGTATGGCAAAGCCATTGGAATTTCCAAGGCTGCCGAACGCTGAATAGAAAGAGTCTTAAGATAATCAATAGACTCGATAAAAACCACAATCAAGAATATTTCCACGACCAATTTTGCAATCACTTTGGCTATGAATTGTATGGAATTTGGAAGAGCTCTTACCACGAAATCAATGCCTATATGAGCATCATCCTTCATGGCTAGGCCCGCTCCGAGCATCCCCGCCCAGATCATCAAATATCTGCTCAATTCCTCTGCCCAGAAAATTGAATTTTGAAGGACATACCTAAAAAATACGGCGGTAATAATGTCGACAACCATTATGATTAGCAAAACTACAACTATCCATCGAACTGCAGACTCCAATTTTCCGACAGTCTTCATAAACAGACTTTGTTCCTTCATCCTTTGCCCCTTAATCTCCCATAAGAATTACAGCAAAATCCTAGAAAGGATGCGGTGCTCAAAAACACTCTTAAAATGCCAACAAAAGGGCGCAGGAACGCAATTTAGATCGTCCCTGCGCATCCAATCTACAGACTGCTTATTTGAGTCCTTCTTTTGCCTTCTGAGCTACTACAGCATCATCTACCGCTTTCAGAAGTTCATTGATAAGTGCCGGATCGACCTTAGTTTTAAGCCAATCTATGACTGCTGGCTGCATGACCTTCTTGAATTGTTGCATCTCGGCATCGGTTGGAGAGTAAACCTGCATCCCCGCATCGATAAGAGTCTGGAGACCTTGGGCATTCTGGAGTGTGATAAAGCCACGACCTACTGCAGCAACTGTCTGTGCGGTGTCCACAACTATGTATTGCAGATCTGGCGGCAAGCTCTGAAAGAATTTCTCGTTGATGATAAACCAATCAACTCCATAGCTGTGGCCATCGAGCGTGATGTATTTCTGTACTTCATATAGCTTTGCCATGATTATCGAAGCGATTGGGTTCTCTTGTCCATCGACAACATGGGTCTGGAGAGCTGTATAGGTCTCGGTCCATGCTATTGGCGTCGGATTTGCGCCAGCAGCCCTAAGCATGTTGACATATACCGGAGTCTCCATAACGCGTATCTTCATCCCTTTTAGATCGCTTGGACTTTTGATAGGACGAACACTATTTGTGAAATGCCTAAAGCCGACCTCTCCAAAAGCCAGACAGCGCATACCAGTCTGTTTAAGGAACATATCTCGAAGCTTGTCACCGAAGGCCCCATCCATCACATCCCAGGCCACCTTACTTGTTGGAAAAAGATAGGGAATATCGGTGATTGCAGCAGGAGGGAAAAAATCTGCTACAGGCCCGGAAGCAAGGCCAGCTTCGATAGTACCAGCCTTGATTCCTTCGATGTATTCACGCTCAGCTCCGAGAGCTCCTCCTCCAAAGATCTTTACATTGATACGTCCGCCGCTCCTGGAGTTGACCATGCTTGCAAATGCAATAGCCTGCGCTTGCTTTCTTGAGACCGCAGGATCGGTAGGATCTGCATGTGCAAGCTTTAGCTCATATACCTTGCCCTGTCCAAAAGCTCCTGATAGCACAATGCATAGCAGGAGAACCATCAATCCCAATTTTTTCATAGGAATACCTCCTTCCTTATATGATGAAGCCTTGCTTCGTTTTTCCATTTATCTAGCTAGGCCAAGCAATTGTATATATGTGCTTTCCTCCATTTAGCGGACCTTTGAGAACGAGTTCGATTTCCTTCTCGTCTCTTTGAGTCATAAGCTTGATTTCTGGCAGCTTGCCGACAGGAAAACGTTCCATGATGTCATTGTGTAGTCTGACCATATAATCCAGGACATTTTCGATCGCTTTCTTTGCTTTGCTCGGATCAGCGAGTTTTGCTTTTCCTAGAACACCTTCGGGGAACGTCACACATTCGATGCCTGTCCCGCCAATTATGCAATGCCCAGGAATCGGGTTGCCATAAATATCTCCGCCTCTATCGACATGTCCTGGCGGAAGAAAACCTTTCAATGATGTATTCTCGGCATGTTCCGGTTGGCATAGTTCCGGAAACAATGCCATCGAAATCGAAGTCTCTGCTTCATCGGCATGCTGGAATGGCGTTTCGAAAGGTCCACCATGTTCTTTATCTTTGAGATCTGTTCCCATTATTCTCGGCAGATCAAGGAAGATGACGATTGCTGGAACCTGATATTTCTTTCCCCATTCTTGAATTGCCGATGGAAGGGCATATTCTTGACCATGCATACTGAGGAATATCTGCTTACGGAAGCCAGTGTTCCAGAATCCAGATATCATTGCGCGAATATGAGCCGTAAATACATCGTCAGATAGAGGTACGGTTCCTGGTTGCCCAATATGATGAAATGGATGAGAACCATACCACATCGGCATCGCTACCGTACAGCCAACTTGCTTCGCTACCAATTCCGCTATCCTGGTCACGATAAAAGTGTCTTCACCGTATGGCCCCGCATTTCCATGATTTTCGGTCGACCCTATAGGAATTAGTATCAAGTCGTTTGTCTTCAATCTCTCTTCTACATCGTATTTCGTCATAGTCTGAAAATAGATTTTTGAGGGCTTGTCCATCTGGCCTTCTTGAGGGAATTTCCATCCTGACATCTCTTGTTCTCCTTTCATTTCTTAATTATTCGGAATCCTATGACTCTTTAGCTGAGGGGCATAAACCCAGACAAACTTGAGTTTAGTTGTGCCTGTATTCACAATTTTGTGCGGGGCTCCGGGTGGGTTGTAGACACATATTCCTGGTTTTAGGTCTATCTCCTGATCTTGCGTTATGAATTTGCCTTCGCCTTCCAGGAAAAACATAACCTCTTCCTCAGTCTCATGTGTATGCTCGGGGACCATCGAGCCAGGCTCAGTTTCATTGACACCAAGCGCAAGATTTTGAGCTCCTACGGTCTTCTCTGAAATAAGAATCCAAGATGAGCGTGGAGGGGTTTTTCTTTCTGGCTCCACTTTATTGATATCAACTACCTTAAGTTCACTCATCATTTCCTCCTTCTGCTTTATTCTTCTAAGCCTATTTGTTACGCAATAAAGATGCCCCCATTGACATCCAGTGACACACCTGTAATCCAATTCGAACGCCTGGATGCCAGGAATACCACCGCATCGCCAATATCTTCTGGCAATCCATCTTTAGGGACTGCCCTCCCCGCATTCCAGGTGTCGAATACCTCTCTTGGATATTGCTTTGTCTGATCTGTTAATATTGGACCAGGACAGATAGCATTGACATAGATATTCGACGGTCCGAGTTCTTTTGCAAGCAGCTTTGTAAGCCCAATCACTCCTCCTTTAGAAGCAGCATAGTTGACACCGACGCCTGGTCGACCTGTTCTGCCTCCCAGCGAAGCAATATTGACGATTTTTCCGAATTCTTGCTTTTTCATGACAGGAGCCAAAGCCTTGCAGCATATAAATGTTCCCGTGAGGTTCACTTTGATAACCGCATCCCAGATTTCCAATGTGGTCTCTTCAAGAGGCTTATGACGGGAAATACCAGCATTGTTGACCAATACATCGATATGGCCGAATTTATCAACTGTAGTAGCGGCCGCACTTTGAACCCCGGATTCATCGGTGATATCCACTTTTAGGGGAAGTACTCTCTGTCCGCTATGATCCAGTTCAAAAGCTAATCTCTTTACAGATTCAAAGTCGATGTCCCACAAGGCCAGACTTGCGCCTTCCGCAAACATCTTCTTTGCTATGCCCATGCCAAGACCATTTCCTGAGCCTGTAATGATTGCTACAGTATTTTCAAGTTCCATTTTCTCTAGCCTCTCAGTCTATATGCATATATCTTACTTTTATTCGGGAAACAAAATGACTTTTACTTCTTTGGTATTGCCCGAAGCGAGCTCCTCGAACACCT